>NZ_DASRXP010000494.1:0-11165 GCF_035687465.1 Kribbella sp. | reverse complement strand
CCTGGAGCGCTACATCGCCGACGTCGAGCGAAGAGCCGGCTACCAGCAGGTTTACTCACCCGTGCTCGGCAAGCGCGAGTTGTATGAGATCTCAGGCCACTGGTCGAAGTACAGCGACGACATGTACCCGCCGATGGACATCGGCGGCGAGCAGGTCGTACTACGCCCCAGCCTGTGCCCGCACCACGCCCTGATCTACCGGTCTCGGGCCCACAGCTATCGCGAGCTGCCCCTGCGAATCTCCGAGCTCGGCGGCATGTACCGGTCCGAACTGTCCGGCGTCCTCGGCGGGCTCACCAGGGTCCGGGCGATCCAGCTCAATGACGGGCACATTTTCTGCAGCCTCGACCAGGTCGCCAGCGAGGTGCGCGATGCACTCGAGCTGATCAACCAGGCCTATCGCGACATGGGCATCAAGGCCGCCCGGTACGTGTTGTCGCTGCCGTCCGAAGACGCTCAGATCGGTTCCCCGGACAGCAAGTACGTCGGGGATCCGGACAGTTGGGCACAGGCCGCCGGTCTGCTGAAGGACGCGCTCGACAGCGCCGGAATCGTCTATGAGGAGGCGCCCGGCGAGGCGGCCTTCTACGGCCCGAAGATCGACATCCAGATCGAGGACGCGGCCGGCCGGGAGTCCAGCCTGTCTACCGTCCAGGTCGACTTCCACCAGCCCGCGGCTTTCAACCTGGAGTACATCGGTGCCGACGGCAACAAGCACCGCCCGGTGATGGTGCACCGCTCGATCGTCGGCAGCATCGAACGAGCCGTCGCCCACCTGATCGAGGTCCACGGCGGCGCATTCCCGGCCTGGCTCGCCCCGGTCCAGCTGGTTGTACTCCCCATCTCGGACGCCGAGGAGAAGGTCGCAGCCGAGGTAGTCAGGCGCGCAGTTGATCGGGGGATCCGGGTCGAGTTGGCGCACGCGGACGAAGGCAGCCTCGGCGCCCGCATCCGGGAGAACCGCCTGGCCCCGTTCCAGGCCGTCATCGGTGCCCGGGAAGCCGCCGCTGGTCTGCTCGCGATCCGTCATCGAGACGGCCAGCAGGTCGAGCCGGCTCCGATCGGCGAGGCGCTGGACGAGATCCGGGGCGCTGTGGATCCGTGGGTCCGGACCGCCAGCCCATCACAATCTCCGTCGCAGCCCCAGGCTGAGCGTGCGGATTCGAACCGAGGCGCATTGTGATGGCGTGCGCGTCCGGCTCAGCGGGATTGGAGCTGGCCGATCAGGTGGACGACGGAACGGTCGTCGCTGTGGAGGGAGAAGTCGACCGTGGAACCGGTTGACTGGTAGCCGAACTGAACGCGGGAAGGCAGGAGCAGCGGTTTGCGGAAGTCGACGCGCACGGTGAAGGCATCGGGCAGCCCCGATCCACGCTGGATCGAGGCGAGGCAGGCTGCCTTGGCCCACATGCCGTGCGCGATCTGCCGCGGGAAACCGAAGGCCTGCGCGGTCAGCTTGAACAGATGGATCGGATTGCGGTCGCCCGACGCAGCGGCGTACCGGCGGCCGAGGTTCCCGTGCAGGTCCCACCAGGCGGTGGGCTCGAGCTCGGGATCTGGCAGCAGATCGGCGTGCGCGGAGGGCGTCCCGGAGGACCGGCTCAGCAGGCTGGTGGAGTCGGTCCACACCACCTCTCCGTCGACGCTCACCGAGCTGAGCACCTCGAACACCGTGCCCTTGGGATGCGGCCGTTCGGCGCCGCTGTGCACGCTGATCGCGAGCTCGGCGTGCAGCGGGATCGGCTTCAGCTGGGTGATCGTGTTCGACAGGTGCACGATGCCCATCGGCCTGTGCGGGAACGACGGATCGGACATCAGGTCCAGGTGCAACGGGAACGCCAGCACATGCGGATACGTCACCGGTAGCGCCGGGCCCGGGCTGAACCCGGTGACTTCCCGGTACGCCGTGAGGTGGTCGTGGTCGATCGCAGCCTGGGGGAGTTCGAGGGTCAGCCCGTCGGAGTCCGGCTCATACTCCGTTCTCCGCAACGTCGCCTTGACCGTTTTGGCATAGAGCGACCCGAACCGCGGCGAATCGTCGTACCGGCGGGTCGGCATCTCAGGCGCCGAGCATGCTCTGGCCGCAGACCCGGACCACGTTGCCGGTGATCCCCGCAGAAGCTGGATCGGCGAACCAGGCGATCGTCTCGGCGACGTCGACCGGTTGCCCACCCTGCTGCAGCGAGTTGACCCGGCGCCCGACCTCGCGGATCGCGAACGGCACCCTCGCGGTCATCTCGGTCTCGATGAAGCCAGGCGCGACCGCGTTGATCCGGATCTGCCGGTCGGTGATCCGCGGCGCGAGCGCCTGCACCAGCCCGATCACGCCGGCCTTGGAGGTCGCGTAGTTCGTCTGGCCGTTGTTCCCGGCGATCCCCGCGATCGAGGCGACGCCGATCACCGAGCCGCCGTCATGCAGGGCGCCGGATTCCAGCAGGTGTGTGGTGATCCGCTCGGGCGCGCGGAGGTTGACGTCGAGCACCGCGTCCCACGTGTCGGTCCGCATGTTCGCGAGTCGCTTGTCGCGGGTGATGCCCGCGTTGTGCACGACCACGTCGAGGCCGCCGTGATGTTCCTCGGCATGGGCCGCGATCCGCTGCGGGGCGTCGATCGCGGTCACGTCCAGCAGCAACTCGCTGCCGCCGATAGCGGACATCACCTTCCGCAGGTCGTTCGCGTTCTGCGGCACGTCGACACCCATCACGGTGGCACCGTCCCGGGCGAGCGTCTGGGCGATCGCCGCACCGATACCGCGGGCGGCGCCGGTGACCACCGCGACCTTGCCCGCGAGCGGCGCCGCGGGGTCGTTGCCGACGACCGGTCCGGCACCGACGCGGACCACCTGACCATCGACGTACGCCGACTTCGGCGACAAGAAGAACCGCAGGGTCGAGTCGAGCTGGTCGTGCGCGTCGGGGGCGACGTAGACCAGGTTGACCGTGGCGCCGCGCTTCACCTCTTTGCCGAGCGACCGGGTGAAACCTTCGAGGGCGCGCTGGGCGATGTGCTGCTCGGGGCTCGGGGAGAGCTCGGGTGTCCGGCCGACCACGATCACGCGTCCCGCAGTACCGAGTTGCCTGATGACGGGGGAGAAGAATCGCTGGAGCGACGTGAGGTCCGCTGTGGAGGTTGCTCCGGTCGCGTCGAACACCAGTGCCTTCGGACGGAGCTCGCTCGACGCGACGCCTTCGGCCGCAGTACTGAAGGAGGCTCCGACGTCGCGCAGCAGGGCCTGGATCGCCTTGCCCGCCTCGGTTTCGCCGATCGCGCCGAAGACGACCTGGCCGTCGATCACCCGCGAACCCTCGGTCCAGCGCTGCAGCGGGGTCGGATCGGGCAGGCCCAGGTTCTTCACCAGGGTCCGGCCCAGCGGCGTCCGGGTGAACGTCTGGTACCGATCCGTCATTTGGTGCTCCCCTCGAGGATGGCCACGACGCCCTGACCGCCGGCGGCGCAGATCGAGATCAGGCCGCGTCCACCGCCGTTCTCATGCAGCTGCTTGGCGAGGCCGGCGACGATCCGCCCGCCGGTCGCGGCGAACGGGTGTCCGGCGGCCAGCGAGCTGCCGTTCACGTTCAGCTTGTCGCGGTCGATCTCGCCCAGTGGCGCATCCAGGCCGAGTCGTTCCTTGCAGAAGATCGGATCCTCCCACGCCTTCAGGGTCGCCAGCACCTGGGACGCGAACGCCTCGTGGATCTCGTAGTAGTCGAAGTCCTGCAGGGTCAGACCAGCGCGCGCCAGCATCCGCGGTACGGCGTACGCGGGAGCCATCAGCAGGCCCTCGGCACCTTTCACATAGTCCACTGCGGCCGTCTGCGAGTGGGTCAGATAGGCGAGCGGTTTG
Source organism: Kribbella sp. (assembly GCF_035687465.1). NCBI lineage: Bacteria > Bacillati > Actinomycetota > Actinomycetes > Propionibacteriales > Kribbellaceae > Kribbella > Kribbella sp. The sequence continues at coordinate 7,321 of NZ_DASRXP010000494.1, read as the reverse complement.
AGGCCGTGCTCGGCAGCCCACTCGTCGGTCGACAGCAGGACAGTGGACGCGCCGTCGGTCAGGGGAGTGGAGTTGCCGGCCGTCATCGTCGCGGTCTCGCCCTTGCCGAAGACCGGCTTCAACTTGGCGAGCTTCTCGATCGTGGTGTCGGGCCGGAGGTTCTGGTCCTTCTCGAGTCCCAGGTACGGCGTGATCAGGTCCTGCTGGAAGCCTCGGTCGTACGCCGCGGCCAGGTTCATGTGGGACCGGTAGGCGAGCTCGTCTTGTGCTTCGCGGGTGATGCCCCACTCGAGTGCGGTGAGGGCTGCGTGCTCGCCCATCGACTTGCGCGTACGGGGCTCCGCGTTGCGCGGGATCTCCGGTACGACGTCCCTCGGCCGGAGCCGGGTGAGGACCTGGAGCCGTTGTTGCACGGACTTCGCCCGGTTGAGGTCGAGGAGGATGTTCCGCAGTTCGTCGTTCACCGCGATCGGCGCGTCGGACGCGGTGTCGACCCCGCCGGCGATCCCGGCCTCGATCTGCCCGAGCGCGATCTTGTTGCCGACGAGGATGGCCGCCTCGAGTCCGGTGCCACAGGCCTGCTGGATGTCGTACGCCGGGGTGGTGGGCGCGAGCTTCGACCCGAGCACCACCTCTCTCACCATGTTCCAGTCGCGCGCGTGCTTCAGTACTGCGCCGGCCACGACTTCGCCGAGCTCCTGACCGCCCAGGCCGGTGCGGTCGACCAGGCCGTTCAGGGCGGCGGTCAGCATGTCGGAGTTGGACGCATGCCGGTACGTCTTGTCCTGCCGGGCAAACGGAATTCGGTTGCCGGCGACAACAGCCACCTTGCGGGTCTCGGTCACGGTTTCTCTCCTGCTGTTCGTGAGCTACGTGAAGTGGAGGTCCGGGCGGCGGTCGTACGAGCGGAAGTCTTGTCTTGCGGGGCGGACTTGGTCGGCTGGGCGGTCTTGGCCGGCACGGTGGACTTGGCGGGTTTGGAGGAGCCAGCCGGTTTGGGGGAGACGCTGGCTTGGCGGGCGCGAGCCGGCTTGGGGGCGCCGATCGCTTTGGCGGCGCCGGCGGGTTTGGGGGAGCCGTTCGGTTTTGGTGAGCTGCCTACCACAGCGCGGGCGGTGAGGGCGTTCAGGCCGACCGCGGTCGCCAGGGTGGCGGTGATCGCGGTTGAGCGGACCGTGGCGATGTCAGCCTGGTGCACCACCGGGTGAGTCGGCCGCGCCGGGTTTGCATCGCCTATCTCGCGCGACACGATCAGGCCCATCCGCGCCATGTGCATCGCACCCAGGGTCTGCGTGTACAGATGATTGGCCAGGTAGTCGGTGTCCGCCTCGGCAAACACACCAGTGCGCTGCCCAGCCTTCAAGATCGTGGAGATCCGGTCGAGCGCGCTCGCCATCGCCGCACCGAGCTTGAGCATCACCGGCTCGGTGATCTCGCCGAACAACTCGGCGCCGGTCCGCCGCAACAGGCTCATCGCGCAATCCGCGAAGGCCGGATACTCCAGGCAGAAGTCGACGAACACTTCACTTAGCGCCCGCAGTCGGTTCATCGGAGCCCGTCGTGGGCTGTCCACCTTCTGGAGCCGTTCGTCGAGCTCACCGAGGTAGTCGACCAGCGTGAGCGCGAACAGCTCTTCCTTACCGGCGAAATGCCGGTAGATCAGCGCTTTGTTGATGCCGACCCGCTTGGCGATGTCGTCGATCTGGGCGTCGATCGTGCCGCGCTCGTCGAACAGTTCGCGGGTGGCGGCGATGATGTCCCGCTCCCGGTCGCGCCGGCGCTCCGCCGTGGTCCGGCGGCGTCCGATCGCGAGCAGCGCGGAGCTCATGGACCGATCTTAGTCACATCGGTACCACCTGGTGCAAACGATAGTTACACTCGTGGGTAACATCACTTCTGAACGTCTCCACCCCCTGCAGTTCGTCCGGAGGAATCGATGACCATGACCGAGTCAACGGCTGACGCCGGATCACCAGGCGACTCGCCCGCCACCGACGCACGCAGTACCGGCGTCCGTGGTTCGGCACCCCTGTCGGCCGACGTGATGGGGCTGGCCGGCGAACTCGCCGCCGAGCGCTCGAAGCCGGAGTGGCAGACCTTCAACCTCAACCTGAACGAGGAGCAGCGCGAGATCCGGGACTGGGCGCACGAATTCGCCGCCTCGGTGATCCGGCCGGCCGCCTCGGAGTGGGACGAGCGCGAGGAGACCCCGTGGCCGGTGATCCAGGAGGCCGCCAAGATCGGGCTCTACGGGATGGACGCGAGCGTCAACCTGTTCATCGACCCGTCCGGCCTGTTGATGCCGCTGGTGCAGGAAGAGCTGTTCTGGGGCGACGCGGGCATCGGGATGTCCCTGATCGGCACCGGGCTGGCGAGCTCCGCGATCTTCTCCAACGGAACCCCCGAGCAGTGGGGCCAGTGGCTGCCACGCTGCTACGGATCTGCTGACGACGTACAGGTCGCCGCGTTCTGCTCGTCCGAGCCAGGTGCTGGGTCTGACGTATCCGCGATCCGCACGAAGGCGACGTACGACGAGAAGACGGACGAATGGGTCATCAACGGGCAGAAGGCCTGGGCGACCAATGGCGGGATCGCGGATGTCCATGTCGTCGTGGCCACGGTCGACCCGTCTCTGGGTAGCCGCGGGCAGGCCGCGTTCGTCGTACCGAAGTCCGAGGTCAAGGGGCTCGTGCCGGGGAAGAAGCTGAAGAAGCACGGGCTGCGGGCGTCGCACACCGCGGACGTGTTCTTCGACGACGTCCGGATCCCGGGCGCGAACGTGCTGGGCGGCAAGGAGAAGCTGGACGCCCGGCTGGCGAAGGCCCGCGAGAAGACCGGCGAGAAGGCCCGCGGTAACGCGTCGATGGCGACCTTTGAGATCACTCGCCACATCGTCGGTTCCCAGGCGATCGGGATCGCGCGCGCGGCGTACGAGTTCGCACTGGACTACGCGAAGGGCCGCGAGCAGTTCGGCCGCCCGATCATCGACAACCAGGGCATCGCCTTCAAACTCGCCGACATGGCAATGGAGATCGACGCCGCCAGGCTGCTCGTCTGGCGCGCAGCCTTCATGTCCGCGGCGCTGATGCGCGGCCAGCAGCCCGACTACCGCAACGGCGAAGGCTCGATGGCCAAACTCAAGGCCAGCGAGGTCGCGGTGAAGGCCACTGAAGAAGCCATCCAAATCCTGGGCGGCAACGGCTACACCCGCGAGTACCCAGTAGAACGCATGCACCGAGACTCAAAGATCTACACCATCTTCGAGGGCACCAGCGAAATCCAGCGCCTTGTCATCTCCAGAGCCATCTCCGGTATGCGCATCCGCTGACGTTCCCGCAGGTCAGAGGCTGATTCCAGGCTCTCCGCTATCCATGCCGTCGTGCGGCTCCCACAAGCCAGCGGGGGAGCGTACGGCGGCCTGCTCCGTCACTGCCCCGTGAGATTTTAGAGAGAAGATTCTGGACAGTCTGTTGTCCACGGCCTTGCGCGCCCGCTCGTGCGAGGAGGGCAACATGTGGGTGTAGAGCCGGAGGGTGGAGCCTGGGTCTCCGTGCCCGAGGTACTCCGCAAGCTCCTTGATGTTGACGCCGTCAGCCAGGGTGATGCTCGCGTAGTAGTGCCGCAGCGCGTGCATCCCGTTCGCTCGACTTGAGACGTAGTGCCTCCGCCCCCGGGCGTCCCTCATCGGTTCACGGATGACTCCGGCGTGGAATAGAGCCGGCTTCCAGACCATTTCGTCGTACGTCCGAGCCCGGATGTGCTTGTCATCAGTCCAACGAAAGAGAAGCTTGACGGTGTGCGGTGCGCCGTCGACCTTCTCCCACGGCAGCGTGTACGGCCGCGGCCCGACAGCTTCGATGTGCTCTTTCAGGAGCAGGGCAGCCCCATCCGACATCGGAACCGTCCGCTCGGTGTCGTTCTTCGGCAGCGCGAACACGAACTCTCCCCCGAGCTTCTTCAGCTGCCGCCGCACGCGAATGACCATCTCGTCAAAGTCGACATCCTCTTCCGCGAGCCCGAAGATCTCACCCTGCCGCAGCCCGCACGCCGCACCGACGGACGCAATTGCCCTGTACTGCGGGGGATGCCCCTCGGCGATCCGCAGTACGACGTCATCGCCCCAAGCGACGTTCAACTAGGGCGCTCCTCTGCCCCTTCGGGAGTCTCGTCTTCGTCGAGACCGGCGTCTTCGACGCGGACCAGGCCCGGGCGATCCTCACCGCCGGCGCCGCCAAGGGCCTCGGCCTCCGCGTCCACGCCAACCAGCTCGGCCCCGGCCCGGGTGTCCAGTTGGCCTGCGAGCTCGGTGCCGCGGCCGCCGACCACTGCACCCACCTCGCCGACGCCGACATCGACGCCCTCGCCTCATCCGGGGTCGTGGCCGGTCTGCTGCCGGCGGTCGAGTTCTCCACCCGCTCGCCCTACCCGGACGCTCGCCGCCTGCTCGACGCCGGCGCCACCGTCTCGCTGGCCAGCGACTGCAACCCGGGCTCCTGCTACTCCTCGTCGATGCCGCTCTGCATCGCCCTGGCCGTCCGCGAAATGCACATGAGCCCGGCCGAAGCCCTCTGGTCAGCCACCGCAGGCGGCGCCGCCTCGCTCCGCCGCGACGACATCGGCCGCGTGACCGTAGGCGCTCGCGCCGACCTGGCCGTCCTCGACGCCCCCTCCTATCTCCACCTGGCCTACCGCCCCGGCGTACCCCTCATCACCCAAACCTGGCTAGCCGGCCGCCCCCTCTGATGACCACTACGCTCTGCACCCGCCGCGAGCCCTTCAGTCCCGCGATCTTCCCATTTCTCATCAATGAGTAATGGGGTTTTTCCATAGCGTGATGAAGTCCATAACAAATGGTACGTGGTTGCATTTTTTCGCTTCTTTTTCGGTTGACAGAGAGCGACTTGGGCTACGGTTTGCCGCAAGCAGAGAGTCACAATCCGGGGGGCCGGCATGCCGAAACGTTTCGCGACCGCATTTTTCGTTCTCACTACTGCGGTCGTGATGGTGCTAGGCCTCACCGCCTCGCCCGCGCGGGCAGCCGAGGGTGATCCTGCGTCCTCCGTTGGGGCGACGTGGTCCTGCACCAGCAGCCCGTGCCCGTGGGGCCCGTCGGACACCAGCAACACGGCGGTCTGGCCGGCCGCGGCCGAGCCGGTCCGGGCCCGCTACGGCTATACCGTCTCCCACGACGTGTACGCCCCGGCGCCCAAGGTGGCGGGCTGGAAGATCACCGTCACGTCCGGCAGCGCCACGGTTTACGCGGGCCCGGCCGACGACTCGCACTCGTCGCTGGCCAATCTGCAGACCGGCGACAGCTACACCCTGCCCAGCACGCTGAGTAACAGCAGCCTCGTCAGCGTGCAGGACGGTGGGTCGTTCGAGTACACGATCACCCCCGGCACCCCGACCGACCCGCCGCCGCCGGCCTCCGGTGACGGCTCGGTGCTGGCCACCTGGAACTGCACCAGCAGCCCCTGCCCGTCGGGCCAGAGCTACACCAGCAACGCGGGCGTCTGGCCGGCCGCGGCCCAGCCGGTCCGGGCCCGCTACGGCTACACCGTCTCCGCCGACGTCTACGCTCCGGTGTCCAAGGTGGCCGGCTGGAAGATCACCGTCACCTCCGGCAGCGCCACGGTTTACGCGGGCCCGGCCGACGACTCGCACTCGTCGCTGGCCGCGCTGTCGGCCGGCGAGAGCTACACCGTGTCCAGCACGCTCAGCAACAGCAGCATCGTGAGCGTGCAGGGCGATGGCGCGTTCCGGGTCACCTTCGCTCCGGGCGAGCCGACCACGCCGCCGCCGGCGTCCGGCGACGGTTCGGTGCTGGCCATCTGGAACTGCACCGGCACGCCCTGCCCGTCGGGTGCGAGCTACACCAGCAACGCGGCGGTCTGGCCCGCGACGGCCGAGCCCACCCGGGCCCGCTACGGCTACACCGTCTCCCACGACGTGTACGCCCCGGCGGCGAAGGTGGCCGGCTGGAAGATCACCGTCACCTCCGGCAGCGCCGCTGTGTACGCGGGCCCGGTCTGGGACTCGCACTCGTCGCTGGCCGCGCTGTCGGCCGGCGAGAGCTACACCGTGTCGAGCACCCTGAGCAGCAGCAGCATCGTCAGCGTGCAGGGCGGCTCTGCGTTCGAGTACACGTTCACCCCGGGTGGGCCGGTCACGCCCCCGCCGGCCGGCGACGGCGAGTCGGCCCGGGTGACCTGGACCTGCACCAGCAGCCCGTGCCCGTGGGGTCCGTCGGACAGCGGGTACGCCGCCGTCTGGCCGGCCGAGGCCGACCCCAGCCGGGCCCGCTACGGCTACACCGCCTCGCACGACGTCTACGCGCCGGCCCCGCAGTTGGCGAATTGGAAGATCACCGTCACGTCGGGCAGCGCCACCGTGTTCTCCGGCCCGGTCGGGGACTCGCACGCGTCGCTGGCCAACCTGTCGGCCGGCCAGAGCTACACCGTGCCGACCACTCTGAGCGGCAGCAGCATCGTCAGCGTGCAGAGCGGTTCGCCGTTCGAGTACGCCTTCGTGCCCGGCCCGCCGGTCCCGCCGACGCCGCCCGCCTGTACCGACCCCACCACCTGCGACCCGGTCTCCTGGGTCAACGCCCGCTGGCGCTACGCCGGCACCGGCGAGAACCCCGGTGACTGGTACGGCGGCGTGATCGCCTGGCCGGTCGGCACGGCCTACCAGGGCAACGGCCGCTCCGGCGACAACGCGCGCACCGTCTACTCGGAGTCGGGCGTTCCGCTCTACCCGTACATGGGTGCCTGGGCCGACGGGTGCACCGTCCGCGTGGTCACCGGCCGGGTCCTGATCATCGAGTGGGAGCGCGGTACGGACGAGTGGCGGGAGACCCGCGTGAACGCCGGCCAGGCGTACACCATCTCGCTCAGTGGCTCCGAGGACGGCGCCATGATCGAGACGGACAACGACGTCGAGCCCTTCACGGTCTCGGTGAGCAACTGCACCCCGCGGCCGCTCTCGGAGTCGAACAACCGCCTCCCGGTGGCGAACGCCGGTGCGCCGCAGTCGGTCGTGGCTGGTACGACCGTGACCCTGAACGGGTCCGGCACCGACGCCGACGGCGACGACCTCACCTACGCGTGGACCCAGACCGGTGGACCGGCGGTGACGCTGTCCAGTACGACGGCGGCGAAGCCGACCTTCACCGCCCCGTCCTCGGCGTCCACGCTGACCTTCAGCCTGGTGGTGCGGGACGGCCGGGCCAACAGCGCGGCGGCGACCACCACGGTGACCACCACCCCGGTCAATCAGGTGCCGGTGGCGAACGCCGGTACGGCGCAGACGGTCAACACGG
>NZ_DASRXP010000493.1:0-2705 GCF_035687465.1 Kribbella sp. | reverse complement strand
CTTGGAGACGCCGTTCGCCCTCTGAGCGAGGCGAAGACCCATGATGGCCATGTTGAAGACGCCGGGGTCGCCGCCCTCGAAGTCCTCCGCGCCGAGCCCGAGGATCCGGTCCACCGGCACGCCCTCGCCGAACGCGTCCGGCGAGAAGTGCTGCTGGATCAGCTCGACCGGGAAGCGGTCGATGCCGGCCGGGACCGGCGTGTGGGTGGTGAAGACGGTGCCGCCACGGGCCACCTCGAGCGCGGTGTCGAAGTCGAGACCGTTGGAGGCCAGTTCGCGGATCCGCTCGATACCGAGGAAGCCCGCGTGACCCTCGTTGGTGTGGAAAGCCTCGGGCGCCGCATGACCGGTGATCCTGCAATAGGTCCGTACTGCGCGTACTCCACCAACACCGAGCAGGAGCTCCTGGAGCAACCGGTGCTCCGTCGTCCCGCCGTACAGGCGATCGGTGACCTCGCGCTCGGCGGGGTCGTTGTCCTCCATGTCGGAGTCGAGCATCAGCAGCGGGACGCGGCCGACCTGGGCGACCCAGATGTGGGCGCACAACTTGCGGCCGCCGGGCAGCATCACGGTGACGGTCGCGGGTGCGTCACCGTCGCGGAGCAGGCTGATCGGCAGCCCGTCCGGGTCCACCAGGGGGTAGCGCTCCTGCTGCCAGCCCTCGCGGTTCAGCGACTGACCGAAGTAGCCGTGCCGGTAGAGCAGGCCGACGCCGATCAGCGGTACGCCGAGGTCGCTGGCTGCCTTCAGGTGGTCACCGGCCAGGATGCCCAGCCCACCGGAGTACTGCGGCAGCACGTGGGTGATGCCGTACTCCGGGGAGAAGTAGGCCACCGAGTTCACCGGGGAGCCGGCCTCGGACTGGAACCACCGGTCGTCGGTGACATAACCGGTCAGGTCGGCTACGGCCAGTTCCAGCCGACGGAGGAAGCCCTGGTCGTTCGCCAGCTCGTCGAGCCGGGCCGCCGGGACCTCACCGAGGAGCCTGACCGGATCACCGCCGGTGCTCCTCCACAGTTGGGGGTCGACAGCCTCGAAGACGTCTTGCGTCTCGGGGTGCCAGGCCCAGCGGAGGTTGTTCACCAGGGTGCCGAGACCGGTCAGCGGCTCGGGCAGGACAGGGCGGACGGAGAATCGTCGTATCGCTCGCACCGGGACACCGTACCGGCCACCGGGCCAGATTCCACCCTCGGGATGCATCGGTTTTGCAACGCGAGCAAGATCTTGCAGAGCCCGACCGGTGACTGGTCCCCAGCGTTCCGCAGGGTGGACCGGGCAGAACCACCCGGCTCACTGGTGTGATCGCCGGTGTGCATGAGGCGGACCACCACTCCGAACCGATAACGTCAGTGCTGCACCTGTACTGCGATGCTGTACCTCCCCCGCGAATGTCCGAATGCGAGTCGGAAAGCGAAGGTTCGTTTACTCCATGACTGGGCGCATCCCGATCACCGACGTGACCCCGACCGTCGACGCCGGCGCGTATCCGGCGAAGTCGTCGGTCGGCGAGACCTTCACCATCGGGGCCACGGTGTTCCGCGAGGGGCATGACGCGGTGAACGCGAACGTGGTCCTGACCTCGCCGACCGGCCAGACCAGACGGATGCTGATGACTCCGGTCGGCCAGGGCACGGACCGCTGGACCGTCGAGGTCACGCTGCAGGAGCAGGGCGCGTGGACGTTCGCGATCGAGGGCTGGAGCGATCCCTACGGCACCTGGCGGCACAACGCGGAGATCAAGATCCCGGCCGGCCTCGACGTCGACCTGATGTTCGCCGAAGGAGCCGCCTTCTTCGACCGCGCCGCGGCCGGCGTACCGCCTGCTGTGCGCGTCGACCGCAGTACGTTGAGCGACGCCGCGCAGGCGCTGGCCAACGGCGCGTTGCCGCCCGAGGCGCGACTGGCCGCGGGGATCTCGCCGCAGGTCCGCTCGGCGCTCGGCCGCTACCCGGTGCGTGAGTTGATCACCTCGTCGGAGACGTACCCCGTCTGGGTCGACCGGCGGCTCGCGTTGTACGGCAGCTGGTACGAGTTCTTCCCGCGCTCCGAGGGCGCGTCGTACGACGAGGCGACCGGGGAATGGAAGTCCGGCACGTTCAAGACCGCGACGCAACGACTGGACGCGGTCGCGGCGATGGGATTCGACGTCCTCTACCTCCCCCCGGTCCACCCGATCGGCAAGTCGTACCGCAAGGGCCCGAACAACACGCTCGACCCGAAGCCGGGTGACCCCGGTTCGCCCTGGGCGATCGGTTCGGAAGAGGGCGGGCACGACGCGATCCACCCGGAGCTCGGCACCTTCGACGACTTCGACGCCTTCGTCCGGCGGGCCCGCGAGGTGGGTCTCGAGGTCGCGATCGACCTCGCCCTGCAAGCGTCGCCGGATCACCCGTGGGTGACCGAGCACCCGAAGTGGTTCAACGTCCGCGCCGACGGCTCGATCGCGTACGCGGAGAACCCGCCGAAGAAGTACCAGGACATCTACCCGATCAACTTCGACCGCGACCCGATCGGGCTGCGCGAGGAGATCCTGCGGATCGTCGAGTACTGGATCGAGGTCGGGATCACGATCTTCCGGGTCGACAACCCGCACACCAAGCCGTTGCGGTTCTGGGAGGTCGTGCTGCACGAGATCAACACCGAGCGACCTGACATCGTGTTCCTGGCCGAGGCGTTCACGCGCCCCGCGATGCTCGAGTCGCTCG
>NZ_DASRXP010000492.1:0-9130 GCF_035687465.1 Kribbella sp. | reverse complement strand
AGGTTTACATCGACCACCTCACCCCGGAAGCCCGCGGGCAGGCCATCAGCACGTCCACTCGGGAACGCCCTGACGTGATGCGACGCCGCGCGCTGAGGGCGGCCGAACTCGGGAAGTAGAGGACAGAAGCTGGCCGCAACTGCCCGTAGCGTCGAGCACACATCGACGACAAGGGAGCAAACCATGCCGATTCCTGAGGGCTACACACGCACCTCTTCTTCGGCGATCGCGTCGGCCGCGTCAAGGATCCGTTCGGCAACCTCTACTGGATCCAGACCAGGATCGAGGAGCTCACCGAGGAGGAAATGATGGCCCGCCTCAGCGACCCCGAGTTCACCAAAGCCATGGAGTACGTCCAGAGCGCGCGGTTCTTCAACTGACCGCAAGGCAGGTTCGGATCATTGCGTTCGGAGCCAGGTGAGGACGGCGAGGACTCTGCGATTGTCGTCGGTGGTGGGGGCCAGGCCGAGTTTGCTGAAGATGGTGTTGACGTAGCTCTCGACCGTCTTGCGACCGAGGTACAGGCGTTCCGCGATGCCTGTGTTGGTGCGGCCTTCGGCCATCAGGGCCAGGACCTGCTGTTCGCGTTCGGTCAGCTGTGCCAGGGGATGGGGGCCGCCGGTCAGCAACGACGCCACGACGTCGGGGTCGAGCACCGAACCGCCGCGGGCGACCCGGCGGATCGAATCCGCGAAGTCGTCGATCTCGGTGATCCGGTCCTTCAGCAGATAGCCGAGGCCGGCGCCGCCGCTGCGGAACAGGTCGAGCGCGCGCCCGGCGTGCACCCACTGCGACAGCAACAGAATTCCGAGGTCGGGGTGGTCGGCGCGCAGCCGGGTGGCGGCGCGCAGGCCCTCATCCGTGTGGGTCGGCGGCATCCGGATATCGACGATCACGACGTCCGGCCGATGCCGGGAGACCGCATCCAACAGTTCGTCCGCGGTGCCGACCGCCGCGTCGACGGTGAAGGCCTCCTTGGTCAGCAGTTGCACGATCCCCTCGCGCAACAACACACTGTCGTCCGCTATCACTACGTGCACGGCAACACCGCCTGGATCCGGGTCCCGCCGCCGACCGGACTGCTGAACTCGAACCGCCCGCCGACCGCCGCCACGCGATCCGCCAACCCTTCCAGCCCGCCGCCCGGCAGCACCTTCGCGCCGCCGGCACCGTCGTCGGAGACCTGCAGGACAACGGATCCAGCCGTACGCCGCAAGCTGATCCGCAGCGCACTCGCCTCGGCATGCTTGGCCGCGTTCGCCATCCCCTCGCAACTCACGAACCAGGCCGTGGCCTCTACCAGTGGAGGAAACCTGTCACCAGGAACCTCGAGGGACACAGTCAACGGCAACCGCGCAGCCGCAGTACGGAGTGCGACGGCCAGTCCCTCATCGGCGAGCACCGGCGGCAGCGCGCTCCTGGTCAGTTCGCGCAGGTCGTTGACTGTGCCGCGCAATTCGGTCACCGCATCCCCGAGAACCTGTGCGGCCTTCTTGTCCGCGCTCTCCCGCTCCGCGATCCGCAACCGCAGCGCGAGGGCGACGAGCCGCTGCTGGGCGCCGTCGTGCAGGTCGCGCTCGATCCGTCGCCAGTTGCTGTCGTCGGCCTCGACGATCCGGCTCCGCGACTCCCGCACCTCCGCTAGCCGAACCGCTGCTTGCGCATGCAGAGCCGCGTTCTCCAAGGGAAGCGCTGCCGCCGCCAAGGCGGCCTGCACCAGGCGTGGTTCCTCGACCAACCGCCCGTCCAGGTCAACGACAGCAACCGCCACCCCGCCCGCGGAGACCGTACGGCGTAGCCGATCCACCTGGATTTCGCCCAGGACGACCGGAGTGCCGTCGGCAGCGATCGTCCTGTCCCCGTCCCGGTACACAACAACCCCGGTGGGGTCGCCAAGCGCTCGAAGGAGCACGGGCGCGAGATCGCCAGGTGTCACCTTGCCGGCCCGAAGGTCGCGCGTGAACGACTCGATCGCCCTGGTCGCCAGCCAGGTCCGCCGATCGAACCGTCGATCCACCGCGGCGCGGACCACCCGGAGCAACGGCCGGAACGCGGCCGCGACCGCAAGGGTGCCTGCAGCAACGATCAGCGAGGAACCGATACCGGCGCGCGCGGCCAGGGACCCCAGTCCGATCGCGACACCGGCGTACAGGGCGATCAGTAGCAGCGTCACGGCCGCGTAGGTGAGGGTGCGCCCGACCAGGCGCTCGACATCGAACAATTCATGCCGGCGCATCGCCACAGTCACAGCGAACAGCGTCGGCAGGGGAGCGCACAGCGAGGTCACTTCCTCGGCCCCGGAGGCACCGAGGTTGTCCAGCACCGCGCTCGCCGCGATCAAGGTTGCCGTGAGCCCGATTCCCCAGAGGGCGAGCAGCACCCGGCGGCGTTCGCGGGGCTTGCGGAGCCGGACGGCGATCGAGGCGATCCCGACGGCCATCGACAACCCCGCGAAGGCCTCGGCGAAGGCGATCACGGTCAGGGCGGACCCGAGGTCGGCCGGGATGGCGATGTCGACCGGCCCGTTGTGCGCGACGATGCCCGGCGCCCGGTGCGGCCAGATCGCGATCGCGACGGCGACCGGGCAGGCGAACCAGCCGATCAGGTAGGCGACGAAGACCGGCCGCCAGCGCCGTGACGGCAACCGCCCGTCGGGGAAGAGGAACTGGAACAACGGAAGGCTCGCACCGGCGAGGACCCCGATGATCTCGGCGGTTGCCGCGACCGTTCCCACGCCGGCGGTCAGCCGGCCTTCGCGAACCTGCCCGGCGGCATAGCTGTAGCAGAGCGAGAAGGCGACGAGTAGCACCCCACCGGCCAGGAATCCCCAGGCAGCCTTGTTCGCGGGCTGCCGGTCGATGATGAACGCGGCCAGGATGCAGGCCCCGGATCCGCTGAACACGCCGACCAGCGAGGTGGAGTCGAGGCTGCCGGCCAGCACCGGCCCGAGCAGACCGCTGAGGGCGGCGAGTGATCCGATGATCCACCCCGCCGCCCCGAGGGCGTCCAGCCGGACCACGCGTCGATCCACGCCTTGATGATCCGCCCGCGCAGCCGTGGCCACAACCAGGAAAACCCTGGTCCAGGAGGCGGGCTGCCACCGCAGACCCGGACCGGACGGCCGGGGGATCGTCGGCAGCATGACTACACAGACAGCACTCACCCCCGCAACAGCCAAGCGACCGATGGGCGCGTTCCTCGCCCCGGTCAGCCTGATCCTCGGTCCGGTCCTGCTCGCGCTCGCTCTTGCGACCCTGCACGAACCGTGGATCGGAGAAGCCCCGGACTACGAGATCATCAACAACGAGCACGGCCAGTTGATGCTGTCCTTCAATCTCGCTGCCGCGGCGTTCCCGTTCATGTTCGGCTCGGTCTTCGCGCTGGCCGTCGCTGGCCGGAGCTCGAGGCGGCTGGCCGGCGCAGGCCTGGCCTGCTCGGTCCTCGGGTTGTCGGCGATGTTCGCCAACGCCATGCTCAGCGTTCCGCTCGCCCTGATGAACGGCATCAACGAGCACACCGCGCTGGACGAGTTGGCCACCCGGCTGAGTTCACCACCACTCGTTGCCCTGTTCGCCTTTCCGCTGTTCTTCGTCGGCTCCCTGCTCTCCGGCGCCGCCCTCCGGCACACGGTGCCTACCTGGGCCGCAGCCTGCGTGGCCATCGGCGGGCTGTTCCCGATTGCGGTGGTCACCGGCGTCGGAGTACTGGCCCTGCCGATCGCCGCACTCCGCGTCGCCGGCTCGGTCCCGGTGATCAAGCTGTTCCTGCTTAACCGAGCAGACGCAGGGCGGTGAGGGCGTAGGCGCGGGCGGCGATGACCAGCTCTTCGACGGCGACTGATTCGTCGGCTCGGTGGGCTTGGGTGGTGACTGATCCGGGGCCGAGCACGATGACCGGTACGCCGAGGTCGCGGGCGATGAAGCCGCCGTCGCAGGCGGCTGTCCAACCACCTAGGGGGAGACCGGGTCCGCCTGCGTCGGACAGGGCGGCGTTGGCGATCCTCACCAGGTCCGTATCGGCAGGCGTCTCGAAGGCGGGCATCTCCATGGGCATCTCGAGGTCCACGGTCAACCCTCGGTCCTGCAGCCGGAGTCCTTCCACCCGGTCTCGCAGCGAAGCGAGTACGGCGTCGGGGGACTCGCCGGGGAGGAGGCGACGGTCAGCGACGATGACGCACTCGGCCGGCACGATCGAACCGCCTGTGCCGCCCTGGATCTGGCCCACACTCCAGGTCGCCGGACCGAGCAGGGGATGCGGTTCCTCCGCGAGTTCCGCGTGGATCCGCTCGATCTCGGCGACGACCGCGGCCGCGCCGTAGATCGCGTTCGCGCCGTCGGCCGGGTTGCCCGCGTGGCAGGCGCGACCGTGGATCGCGACTCGCAGGTACGAGTCACCGCGAGCGCCGATGATGGTCTGGAGATCCGTCGGTTCCGCGGTGATGCAACCGAGGAACGACCGGCCCGCGGTCTCGACGTACGAGCGGATGCCTTTGCCTGTCTCTTCCTCGTCCATGAGTGCGGCTAGTTCGACAGGACCGGTGAGCCCGACGTCGCGGAGTACGGACATCGCGGTGAGCGCCGCGGCGAGGCCGCCCTTCATGTCGGAGGCGCCGCGGCCGTAGATCCGCCCGCCGTCGACTGAGCCGCCGAAGGGGTCCTGCGTCCAGCCGTCGCCGACCGGTACGACGTCAGTGTGGCCGAGTAGGAGCAGGCCTGGGTCGTTGCCTCCAGCAAGGGTGATGGAGAGGTTATTCCGGCCGGGCTCGACCTGGGTCTCGACGACATCCAGGCCGAGCTCGACGGCGGCGTTGCTCAGCGCGGCGACTGTGGCAGCCTCGTCGCCTGGTGGATTCTGACCGGGGGCCTGCAGCAACGACTGGGTGAGCTCGACCAATCCGGTCGCGTCGATCCGGTCCAGCACAGCTTGCTCGGCGGTGGAGATCGTCACTGGCTGCCTTTCGCGAGGGAAACCTCAGCCTAAGTGCGGTTGAGAAAGGCTCGCCAGCCGCCGTGGTGGGTGATGTCGTAGCTGGGGTCGGCCGCATCGGCGGTGCACAGGAAGCCGAGCACCTGCTGCCCGTCGGACAGTTCGACCGGGCCGATCGCAAGGGGTGGCGCGATCGTGGCGGCGAAGCCGGCAAACGATGCCGCCGGCAGGCTCCAGATCTCCACCGCGATGCCCTTACCGGTGGCGGGCTCGAGTGACCGGGTGAGGCCCGGGCGGGGTAGTGATCCTGGCACGAGAAACATCCGGTAGTCACTCGCTGTCCTGGCCTCCGCCGACGCCAGCGTGGCGCCGCGCCGTACGAGCTCGTGGTTGAGGGGCTGGCCGCTGAGATGCGCACCCGCCACAGCGATCAGCACGTCCGTTGAAGGCCTCTCCGACGTAGTGACAGGTTCACCACACCACGTGGCGGCGAGGTCGATGACTGCGTTGTCGTGCCCGGCCGGAGCCAGTAGTTGTACTCCGAACGGCAGGCCGTCGGTCCGCGGAGGTCCGGGGAAGGCGACCGCGCAGAGATCCAGCAGATTCACCATGTTCGTGAACCGTCCGAGCCTGCTGTTCACCCCGATCGGATCAGCCTCCACCTCGGCGAGCGTCGGATGGCCCGATGTCACAGGCAACAACAACGCATCCACCTGCGACCACAACGGCTCGCTCGCCCGAGCGAGCGCCGCCAGCCGATCGAATCCAGCGAAGGCATCCGACGCGGTCAACGCCGCACCCTTCCGCACGATCGAGCGCACAGTCGGATCGACCTCCGGAACGTCATCCAGCTTGTCCCCGAAAGCCAACCAGCGCTCAGCCAGCCACGGCCCGGAGTACAAGAGATCGGCAGCCTCGAGCAGCGGCCCGACGTCCACCGCCACCACGTCGCCCAGTTTCGAAGCTTGCGAGAGTGCCTCCTGCCAGGCGATCTCGTGCAGCGGATCCAGCCCGAGCGGCCGATCCGGTACGCCGATCACGGCCGTCCCGCCACGCAACCCACCCGCAGGCAAACGTCGCGAGTAAGGATCCTCGGCGTCGAAGGCAACCATCACCTCGAAGGCCCGCCGCGCCACACTCAGCGATCGCGCCATCACCGTGACGCAGTCCAGCGACCGACAGGCAGGCATCACCCCGCGAGCGGACACGAGTCCCCGGCTCGGCTTGATCCCGACGATCCCGTTGAAGGCCGCAGGCACCCGCCCACTCCCAGCCGTGTCCGTCCCCAGCGCGAAGTCCACCTGCCCAGTCGCCACCGCAACCGCGCTGCCCGAACTGGAACCACCCGACACATGCTGATCGGAGAACACCGAGTGACACGCCCCGTACGGCGACCGCGTGCCAACCAACCCGGTCGCGTATTGATCGAGGTTCGTCTTACCCAACGGCACCGCCCCGGCCTCAAGAAGCCGATCGACCACGAACGCGTTCTTCAAGGCAGGCTGGTCGTTCCGCGGGTCGCCCGCGGTCGTCGGTACTCCGGCCAGATCGATGTTGTCCTTCAGCGCCACCGTCAGCCCGTGGAGTGGTCCGGCCTGAGGTTCGACCGGGTCGACCTTGGTGATCCAGACCGTCATGCCCCCCACCTTGCCCGCTCGGCCTCGAAGGCGGCTCTCCTCCGAGCGCGTAGCGCCGCGATGTCCACCGGTGCCTCCTCTTCGATGCGCTGCACATCCGCGATCGAGAATGTCGTTGGCCGGACTTGCAGATCCGCACGCCCAGCCTTGATCTCCGCCCGCTGCCGTGCGAGTTCCGCCGCGGTCACCGGGGTGAACCTGATCAGGTCGAACTGCCGCAGCAGCCAGGGCTGCTCGTCGTCGCCGGACAGCCTCCAGACCGGGACGGTTCGTCCCACCAACTGGTACCCGCCCGGCCCTTCCATTCCATAGACACACAGATACACCCCACCGATCCCGACGGCGTTCTGCGGCGTCCAGGTCCGGGCGGGGTTGTACTTCGTGGTCACCAGCCGATGCCGTGGATCGACAGGCACGGCGACCGGAGCGCCGAGATACACGTCGCCCAGCCCGACGACCAGGTACGTCGCTTCCGCCATGATCTCGAAGACCTCGTCCCGCCGGTCGAGATCGTTGACCCGGCGGATGAACTCCACGTTGTCAGGGCACCACGGTGCATCCGCCCGGACCGAGGTCGCGTACCGCCGCATCGCCTCGTGCGCCTCCGGATGGTCGAACGCGATCGGCAGCGTCACCTCACGCGCCGGCAGCACCACCGTCGCCGGATCGGCCAGCCCGTCGACCAGCACAACCAGCCGCTTCGCCAACTCGTTCAGCCCGAGCCGCGACGAGTCCACCGCGACCAGCAACGACCGAACCCCTTCGACGATCTCGGCCACCCCGTCAGGCCGATCGACCCGCAAGGCCTGTGCCAGCAGATGAATCCACACCCGCACGGTCAGGTCGAGTTCGGCCGGCCCCGCCTCCACCAGCAGGTGCCGATCACCCGCGCACCTGATCGTGTACTCCGGTGCGGTTGCCTCCGCCGAGGCAACGTGAAGAGCCGGCGGTCGGTCCGGCGCAATCCCCGGGGATAGCGCCGCAACCTGTTCCTGCCGCAAGTCAGCCAACCACGATCGCCGATGCCGAATGGCGTCAGCAGCCTCCATAGTTGTCACCGGCAACAACTGGACCGAATCGCCCGGACTCAACTGCCCCAACATCCACCGGTCCGCTTCGATCACCACGGCCGGTACGACGAATCCGCCGAGCGACGGCCCATCCTTCCCGACGATGACCGGGGTATCCCCGGCCAGCATGATCCCGCCCACCGGATAGGCGGAGTCGTGCAGATTCGACGGATGCAGCCCGGCCTCACCACCGTCGGCCCGAGACCATCCCGGCGTAGGCCCAACCAGCCGTACTCCGGTCCGGTCGGACCGGTGATCCACCAACCACCTGGTCGCGAAGAACTCCTCGACCCCGTCAGGTGTGAGGTGGTCCGGCGCTCCATGCGGACCGGGGATGACCCGAAGGACCCAACGGTCGGAGATCACCGGCAGCTCGACGGGTGTCGGAGCGACCAGGTTCTCCCGGCGGCCCAGGCGCAGTACTGCCCCTGACTCGAGCGGCCCGCCATCGAAGCCACCGAACCCGCCGAGGATGAAGGTCGACCGGCTGCCGAGCACCCGCGGTACGTCGATCCCACCTTCGATCGCGACATACCCGCGCATCCCGGGCCCGTCGAGGGCGCCGACGTCGAGCACCGCGCCGGCCGCCAACCTCGCCACGGTTCCGGGGCGCAAGGGTTGCCCGTCGATCGTCGCGCGAGTCGCTGCACCGCCGACGCAGACCAGGCGGTCCTCGTCGCACGTGAGCACCGGACCGATGAGGACGCATTCCAGCCCTGCGGCGCTGTCCGGATTCCCCACCGCCGCGTTGACCAGCGCGAAGGTGAGTTCGTCAGCGGCGCCCGAGGGCGGTACCCCGACGTCCCACATCCCCGGTCGACCGGCCAGATCCTGAACCGTGGTTTGCGTGCCGGCCTTGACGGTGATGAGCCCAGACCGGGGCGGTGGGGTGGGCAAGGAATTCAAGCTAGCCATTCAGCTCCACCAGCCCAGGAGGCGGACGGGGGTCGGGTTCCAGCCGTTGCAGGGGTTGTTCAGTTGCGGGCAGTTGCTGATCAGTACCAGGAGATCCCGGCTGGCGGTGATCTCGACGTACCGGCCCGGCGCCGAGAGACCGTCGTCGAAACGCAGGTTCCCCTCGGAGTCGACCGGGACGTTCATGAAGAAGTTGATGTTGTGGCCGAGTTGACGTTGCCCGATCCCGGCCGTCGCGCCGTACAGGAGGAATGTCTGGCGGCAGGCGTGCTGGTGCCGGGTGAACTCGCCGTACCGGATCACGTTGCTCTCCTGCGAGCAAGCGCCGCCGATCGTGTCGTGACGGCCGCAGGTGTCGTCGCTGATCACCGCGAGTTCGTCCAGCCTGGTGGAGAGGAGTCGCGAACCGGTGGTCAGATAGACCGCCTGCTGCTCGCGGATCGTGTCGAACGCCGAATAGCGGTTGTCGATGTCGTGCGTGTCGTACAGCAGAGTGTCGACGGCCTGGTTGCCGTGCAGGTCGACGATGCGGAGCCGGCCACCATTAGGAACTGAGATCAGGGCGCCGTCGCCTGGTTGGAC
>NZ_DASRXP010000491.1:0-3275 GCF_035687465.1 Kribbella sp. | reverse complement strand
AGCTCCGGTCAGGGTGAATTCCTGGGCATCTGGCCCGGACAGACTCAAGCCGCTCACCATCAGCGGCCCGAAGCCCGCGTGCCGTACTACGACAGTGCGCGACAGCGACTCGCCGAGCTCGACCGGACCAAGATCGGTGCTGGTGTTCTCGATCCGGGGCTGAAGGACGCGAGCGAACACGGCCCCGGCACAGCACGGTTCCGGTAGTAAATCCTCGCCGGCGGAGGAGAAGGCGACGACTGACCCATTGGCCGCGAGACGTGGGGAACTACTCGGGCCGGACGCGGGACAGATCGCTCCAGCCTCGCCCCCGCAGTCCGGATCCGCCGCCGGCGAGCCCAGTTCGCCCGGCAGGCGTGGCAACCCGGACCGCTCCCGTGCGGCGTCGAGGGTGAGGTCGCGCAACACGATCGCCCGCCGGTCGGTGCCCTGGGCATCGTTGTGCAGTTTGTCGGCCGGGCTCTGGAAGGCCAGATAGCGGCCGTCTGCCGACAGCGCCGGAGTACGACCCTCTTGTGCTTGGCCGTCGACATCGCGCGAGGCGATCGACGCGGAGACCGGTAGGCCGCCTGCCGGGCCGAGGCGGCCTGCAGCAGTCGGGTCGCGGTTCACGACGACGGTCACCACCGGGCCGCCCACGCCTGTCTGGTGCTCGTAGGCGACGAGCTTGCCCGAGCCCGAGATGGAGGGGTGTCCAGCCTGTCCGGAGTATCCACCGGTGGGCGTGACATCGATCCGATAAGTCTGCCTCGTGCTCAGCTCGAACACTTCCACTGTCGCCGTGCCGGGCAGACAGGTCATCGAGCAGTCGCCGGTGGCGAAGGCCACCTGCTGCCCGTTCGCCGAAACCTGCGGAGAGGCATGCGGGACGCCTGCGGGAGAAGGGCGCAGGAAGGAATCCGGAAGCGGAGCCGTGAGCCGTCCCGCCGCATCCTTGATCAACCGGGCGACGACCACCTTCGGCTGGGACGTTCCGGGAGGTTGCTCCAGCCACGCGATCACGCCGCCGTCCGCGGACAGACTCGGCGCGGTGCCGACCGTCCCTCCCGCGTCGGTCGGGGGCAGGCCGACGTACAGGTAGAGGTAGTCCATCGTGCCGTCCGGTCGCCGTTCGTCGAGGATCGCGTCGCCGTCGGGGTCGCGATCGCACAGGACGACGCGGCGCCCGACGTCGAAGTAGCCGTCCTGCAGGTTGGTCGCCTGGCTCTCGAAGGCGACGTACCGGCCGTCCGCCGAGAGGGTCGGCTGCAGGCTGTCGTCGTTGCCGCCTTCTTCCATCGGCGCTGCGGCCCTGCGTTGCGCGGAGTAGCCGCGGGACGAGGCGAGGAAGGCCAGCGGCAGGCCGCGGCTGATCAGCACGGTCCGGCCCGGAGCCCGCCGATCGCGGACATAGATGTTGTACGGCGGGTCCTCGCTCGGCCGCACCACCGGGTCCAGTGCGGCCCGCGACTCGAAGGCGATCTGCCGGCCGTCGGCCGAGATGGCCGGTGAACTCGCAGCCCCGACGGGATCGTTGCCTTCGGCACTGACAGAGACCACCTCGGTGCTGCCCGGCGAGACGGCTCCAGCTCGCGGCACCATCGTCGTACTCAGTCCACTGACTCCCGCCAGCAAGGCCCCGACCAGGACCAGACCGGGCAGGCGATCTTTTCGTCGGCTCACGACGCCCCCCTCCGACTGCTCTCCGAGCGTAGAGGGCCGGGCCGGCTGCGAGCTGCCCGATCGCGGTAGCCAACGGGTCTTCCGGTCTGCCCGAACGAGCAGAGATCGTGTCGCTTCGGGCTAACCCGTTGATGCTGCCCGGCCACCGGATGGCTGGGCCAACCTAGGTGGCATGGCAGCCACGATGTCCTTGTCGACGGATTCGGTCGCACTCGAGCCGGGAGCGACCAGCGGGTGTGTGGTCACCGTGACCAACACCGGAAGTCTGGTCGACCAGTTCTCGATCACACTGGTGGGCGGCCTGCGCGACTGGGTGACGATCGAGCCGTCCACGCTCAACCTGATGCCTGCCACCAGCGGGACGGTGACGGTGACCTTTGCCCCACCCCGCTCGCCGGAGCTGGTGGCGGGCCGGCACCCGTTCGGCGTACGGGTCGGTTCGCGGGAGGACCCCGGCACGTCAGTGGTGGAGGAAGGTGCCGTCGAGGTCGCGGCCTTCCAGCAGATCGTCGCCGAACTCGTTCCGGCCAAGCGCCGGGCCCGGCGGCGGGCGAAGTACCGGCTGGCCGTGGACAACCTCGGCAACAGCGAGGTCGAGGTCGGGATCACCCTGCGCGACCCCGACGACGAGCTTCGGCTGGAGACCAGCCAGGCCCTGATCACCACGGCACCTGGTACGGCGACGATCCTGAAGCTGCGGGCCGCTCCACATCGCCGCTTCTGGCGTGGGGAGCCGAAGCTGCTCCCGTTCGAGGTGGTCGCGAGCCCGGCTGGGGACGAGCCGATCCAGACCGGTGGTGTCGTCCAGCAGGAGCAGTTGCTGCCGAAGTGGCTCCTGCCCGCGCTGGCCGCTGCCGCCGTGCTGGTGGTCGCCGCAGTTGCCGCCTGGTTCGCGCTATTGAAGCCTGCGGTCGAATCGGTCGCGACCGAGCAGACCCAGCAGCAGGTCGCCAAGGCCGAGAGCGCCGCCTCCGACGCCAGCGGCGCTGCCGACAAGGCGACCGCGGCGGCGACGGTGGCACAGCAGGCCGCGGGGATCAGTCCCTCACCGACACCGGGTGCCGGGAACCAGACGCCGAAGCCGACAGGCCCTCCGTCGTCCGCCAAGCCTGGTGCCACCGCTGCTCCGACCGGACCGCTCCCGTTGAGCTTCCGGATCGCCACCAAGGCCAAGGTGGCGACAGACGGCTCGTTCGAAGACTTCACCTACAAGGCGCCGCCGAAGAAGAAGATCCAGATCGCCGACCTGGTGCTCCAGAACCCCCGGGGCGACAGCGGCATCCTGCGGATCTCGATCGGCAAGGACATCTTGCTGGAGACCGGGCTGGCCAACTTCCGTGACCTGGACTACCACTACCTCGAACCGCTCTTCGCGGCGGAAGGCCAGCCGGTCGTCGTGTCGGTGAACTGCACGGCACCAGGCACGGGCTCAGACCAGTGCACGCCGTCGGTCTCCTTCTCCGGGCAGCTGTCATGACCGTGAACGGTGGCTGCCGGGGCTCAGATCAGCCCTTCCTTCAGTGCATAGGCGACCGCGTGCGACCGGTTGCGTAACTGGAACCGCGTGGTCACGCCGTGGAGGACGTTCTTCACGGTGCGCGGTGAGTAGCTCA
>NZ_DASRXP010000490.1:0-2138 GCF_035687465.1 Kribbella sp. | reverse complement strand
CGTCGCTGCGGAAACTCGTTGTCCGAAGCCGAGGCCGTCAGGATTCGGTGGTGGCGGCGGATCCGGCTACGCCGTAAGCCACGGGTCCTCGCCGCGGGAACCCGGCCGGCCCGGCCCGGGGACAGCAAGAAGCGGCAGGGGGTCCAGTCGATGACGCGACGGGTCCGTGCCGCCGTCGGGGTGATGGTCCTCGGGTTCGGTCTGCTGGCCGGCGTCTATCCGCCGCTCCGCACGTTGGTCACCCAGCAGATCGGAAACGTCAAGCAGAAGGTCCGCGGTGTCGCGGACACGGCGTTGACCCCGATCCGGCCGGTCTCTGTCCAAGGCACCAAAGGCCCGGCCGACCACCCACCCAAGGCGGCGTTCGACACGTTCAAGAACACCTCGTGGATCGCGGTGTGGAACGAGAAGTTGCCGTCGAACCTGACCGTTCAGCTGGATCATCCGGTGGCGCTGCGCAAGGCCGTCGTCTCCACCGGGGATGCGAAGAAGTTCGCCGGGTACAGCCGGCCGGCACTACTCGAGTTCACCTATTCCAACGAGAAGTCCGATCTGGTCCAGCTCAAGGACATCCCGGGCCCGCAGGAGATCGCGTTGCGCAACGCTGTCGGCGTCAGCCGGATCACGGTGAAGGTGGTCAACGTCTATCCGGCGCCGGACGTCAAGACCTTCGCCCTGTCGGAGATCGAACTGTTCGGCATCGGCTGAACCGGAGGAGAACCACGATGCGAGGAACCACGCCAGACCTTGGTACGGCATATCCACTCGGGGCGCTGCTGCCCGCATTGCTCCAGGAGGACCCGTTGCTGATGCGGTTCACCGAGGCGATCGACGAAGTACTCGCTCCGGCGATCAGCGCGCTGGACTGCCTCGCGGCGTACGTCGATCCGGCCCTGGCGCCGCCGGACTACCTCGGCTGGCTTGCGGGCTGGGTCGGGATCGACCTGGACGAGACCTGGCCGGTCGAGCTGCAGCGGGCGGAGATCGCCCGGGCCGTGACTCTGCATCGCGGCCGCGGCACGGTGGACGGACTTCGTCAGCAGCTCGAACTGGTGACCGGTGGCCAGGTCGAGGTGGTCGACACCGGCGGGATCTCGTGGTCGGTCGAGCCGGTCGACGAATCCGATCAGCAGTTCGCGCCGAAGGTGACAGTCGTAGTCAGCGGCAGCCGGGTGAGCCTGACCGCGGTGGAGGCCGCCGTCGACGCTGCGAAGCCGGCCCATGTCGTCCACGAGGTACGGATCGAGCAGCCGCTCAACGGCGCGACGTGAATCCAGGCGGTTGATAGCTGCCGGGTACGACGAGGACCGGGGCCTGCGCCCGGATCGAGGTGCCACCGACGGTGGCGATCACGGGCCAGGTGCCGGCGCTGGTTTGCGGGAAGACCACCAGGGCGGCGGAAACCTTGCCGTCTGGCTTGGTGACGGTGTTCAGCAGCAGCTTGCTTCCAGGGGTGGTCAGAGTGAGCGTGACAGCCCTGGAAGGCGGGAAGTTCTGGCCGGTCACCGTGGCCACCCGATTCATCCGGACGACGCCGGGATTCACTTGAAGGACAGGCTGAACCGCCTGGCTCCGCAACGCGATCAGCCGGCTGTAGGCGGGATCTCCGGTCGTGATGGCCAGTACGCCGTTGCGTTGCCCGGGGTTCTGCGGGGTCGAGCTGACCTCGATCGAGCACGACGAGTCCGGCGCCAGGGTGATGCCGGTACAGGTGGTCTTGCCGACGGCGAAGTCGCCGACCGTGAACCGAGTCCCGGTGAGTACGCCGACAGCTGTGACCATGATCGGCACGGTGGCAGTGTTACGAACCTGCACGATCCGCGGGCCGATCCCGACCAGGGCCGGCCCGGAACCACCGAAGTCCAGCGGATCGGGCGTGATCACCAGCTGGCCGGCGGGAGCGGGCCTGGGGGGCTGCGCCGGCCCAGGGGGCTCCGGCGGTTCCCCGCTGGGAGTTTCGGTGCCTTCAGCAACCAAAGTCACCTCGTCCGTGGTGCCGCCGGGTTGGCTGACGCGCAGGACGGCCTGGCGCCGACCGGCCACGACCGGGCGATCGAGACCGTGCGCGGGCTCGGCTATCGTTACCGCGCCGATCTCGGCTGATCCCCGCTCAATGAGCATTCTGCCGCTTCAGCACG
>NZ_DASRXP010000489.1:0-14236 GCF_035687465.1 Kribbella sp. | reverse complement strand
GAACTCCGCGGCGACTCCGTCCACGTCGAACTGGTCGATCCCGACACCGACGGTCACGTGCGCGCGCTGCTCGCCCAACTGCCGGGGATCGGCGAAATTGTTGCTGAGGGCAACACGCTGCGAGCTCGGGTGGATCGCGGTGCGACCGCGGTGCCGGCGGTGCTCGGAGCCCTTGAGGACAAGGCGATCCCGGTCACCGCAGTGACTGTGTCGCGGCCGTCGCTCGACGATGTCTACCTGAGTTACACCGGCCGGTCGTTCAAGTCAGCCGAGATCCGTGAAGAAGGGCGGGCCGCCTGATGGCCACGATGACAGCCGTAACGACGACCACCTCCGCAGCCCGGCCGGGGGGCCTGCTCGCGCATACGATTCTGGTGACCGGGCGATGGTTGCGAGCGCAGTACAGGTCGCCTGCTCTGATCGCGTTCACGCTGGTGCAGCCAGCCATCTGGTTGCTGTTGTTCGGCCAGTTGTTCAAGGGGGTGGTGAATCTCCCGGGGTTCAGCAACCCGTCGTACATCGCGTTCCTGACGCCGGGGATCGTGATGATGACGGCCCTGATGACGAGCGGCTGGAACGGCACCACCTTCATCGCCGACATGGAGCGCGGCGTGATGGACCGGATGCTGGCGTCACCGGTCCGCCGGGGTGCGCTGATGGCGGGGCAACTCATCAGCAACGCCACGACCACGGTGCTCCAGACGATCCTGGTGTTCGCGATCGGGATGGCAGCAGGAGCCCGGTACGACGGGGGCGCGACCGGTTATCTCGTCACGATCGTGGTGTCGGTGCTGGTGGGGACGGCGTTCGGGTCGCTCTCGAACGCGGTGGCGCTGCTGACCCGGCAACAGGAGGCGCTGATCGCGATCTCCCAGTTCATCTCGCTACCGCTGACGTTCATGTCGTCGATCATGATGGACCCGAAGCTCGCCCCGCACTGGGTCGAGGTAGCGGCCCGCTTCAACCCGGTCGACTGGGCCGCCATCACCGCCCGCGAAGCCCTCTCCGCCACTCCCGACTGGTCCTCAGCCACCCGCCACGGCGCCTACCTCCTAGCCTTCACCCTGCTAGTCGCCTACCTCTCCACCCGAGCCTTCCACACCTACCAACGCTCCGTCTGATTACGCGCATGCAGTCGGACTCCGCTGCCTGCTCTGCCTAAGAGTGCGCCCTTCCGGCTAGTGGAGGGCGCATTCAGGATGGCGAGGTGAGGGCGGACGTGTGTAGTCTTGAGTCAGCCCAGGGCACTAGCTCTGGGAAGTGAACCCGGGAGCCGTCCGGACGGTCGGTCGCCCGGGTTTCGCGTGTCTACGGCTTGATTTCCCTGATCTCGATCCCCCCGCTGCCGCACCGCCGCTTCCAGTCGCCGCCGCGGCCGACTGCCCAGGCGAAGATGTCGGGCAACCAGAGCAGGGGCTCGTTCGCCGGCGCCGAGTGCAGATAGACGAACCGCTCCTCGGCCTGCGCCTTCAGCACCATCTCCCGAATCACCTGGTTGTCGCGATGATCCTGGTCGCAGGACTCGACCACCATCCGGTCAACGCCGCACTGGTCGATCAGCTCCTGCACCATCACCCGTAAGCACTCGTCGCGTGCTTTGCGCTCCGACCGACCGTCGAGCTTGGTGCGGTAGATCCTTACCTCGATCCCCAGCTGTGAAACGGCGCTGAGGATCTCCCTGCGGCGGCCGTCGCTCTCGTGCTTCATGTGCAAGCGGCGTTGCCCCGGCTTGCACAGGGCGCGCAGGAGGCGTCGAGCGGGGTTCAGGTCGGCAGGGAGCAGTACAACAGCGCAGAGTAGGTAGCCGCCTCGGGAGGACTCGTCGACGAAGGCGTGCGCTGGCATGATTCGCCAACAATAGAAGGCGAAGCGGAGCATCCCCAAAACCAGAAACTGACGTCTCAGGGTTCTGGCGGCTCGGACAACTCAGAGGGGTTTGGTCCAGCGGGACCAGTTGGGTTGGGGGGTGTAGCCGGCGGCGGTCCAGGTGGGGTGGGCGTCTGCGTTGTCGTCGAGGACCATCGCGTCGGCTCGGGTTCCGCCGTACGAGGTGAAGCGGTCTTCGGCGAGGGTGATCAGGGTGCGGGCGATGCCGCGGCGGCGGTGGGTGGGGGCGACCGCGAGACGGTAGAGGTGACAACGCCAGCCGTCCCAGCCGACGATGATCGAACCGACGATCAATCCGTCACTGACCCCGTCGCTCACCGGTTCGTTGTCTATGGCAAGGATCAGAGCCTCGGGGTCGCGGGTGATGAGGCGGAGTACGGCGTCTGTGGAGTCGGGTGGGCGGTGGGAGTCTTCGGCGGCTGTCGCCCAGAACGTCATCACGGCCTCGGCGTCGGCGGCCGTGGCGGGTCGATAGGTCAGCACTAGCTGGCGGTTTGGAAGGTGCGGCGGTAGTCCTGGGGCGGTACGCCGACGACTCTGCGGAAGTGGTGCCTTAAGAGGGCTGCTGTTCCGAAGCCTGCTTCTGAGGCGATCTGTTCGATGCCGAGTCTCGTCTGCTCCAGCAGGGTTCTGGCGTGCAGGACCCGCTGGGTCGTGACCCATTTCAGCGGAGTCGTGCCGGTCTCCGCCACGAAGCGTCTCGCGAAAGTACGGTCCGACATCTTCGCGCGCCGGGCGAGTTCCGGCACGGTGTGTTCGATGGTCAAGTGGTCCACCATCCAGTCGAGCACCGGCTGCAGGCTCTCACCGGACGACTCGGGCACGGGGACCTCGACGTACTGCCGCTGGCCGCCGTCGCGCTGCGGTGGAACCACCATCCGGCGGGCGATCCGTGTGGCCACAGCACTGCCGAGCTCACGCCGTACGAGGTGCAGGCAGGCGTCGATCCCGGCCGCGGTGCCGGCGCTGGTGATGATGTTGCCGTCGTCGACGAACAGCACATCCGCGTCCAGCTTCGCCTTCGGGTACTGCTCGCGGAACAGCGTGGCGTAGCGCCAGTGCGTCGCGCAGTTGCGTCCGTCGAGGAGCCCGGCCGCGCCCAGGACGAAGGCGCCGGAGCACACCGTCAGCAGGATCGCCCCGCGCTCGGCGGCTCGGCGAAGAGCATCGAGGATGCGTACGTCGTACTCGTCGCGCCAGGTGGTCGCCGGGAGGGCGACCAGGTCGGCGTCCTCCAGTTCCTCCAACCCGTACGGCGCGATCACGGCGGAGTGACTGCTGGTCCGCAGGGGTTCGCCCGGGCGGGTGGAGCAGACCTTGAAGTCGAACAGCGGTACGCCGTCGTCGGTCCGGTCGATGCCGAACACCTCCGACAGCACGCCGAACTCGAACACGGCGACGTCCTCCATCAGGACGACAGCGATCTTCTGGAGCATGCGAGCCAGTATGGCAGAAATTAGTGGAACTATGTCAATACTGCCAATTGTGGCGGAATCTAGACGAGAGGATGATTACTGCCATGACCGGAATCGTAGTCCTCGCAGTTATCGCACTGGTCGTGATCGCGGCTCTCGAAAGCAGCAACAGGCGTCACAGCACCGGGCTGGAGCCCGGCCCGGACGGATCCTGGGTTGCCGACGACCGTGACCGCGCCAGGTCCAAGCTCGACCTGCTCGCCCTCGGCGGCGCGGCCGAACCCTTCTCCCACAAGCCCGTCAGCACTCCCGCGAGCGTCGTGCACATCCGCCGCGCCCGCGTCCTGCACCACCACGGCCGCCATGCGGCCTGACCTCCGCTGACCCGGACCAGACAGTTCGATAGGGTCCGGGTCAGACGGCAGGCGAATGAGGTGGGGCCGGATGGCTGGAATCCCCTGGGTCTGGGGCGCGACGCCGGCTGAGCTCGCGGCGGATTACCCGTGCGACCGGTTCGTGACCGAGCCGACCACGGCTTGCTTCCGGGCCATCGAATCCGCAGCTGCCCCCGATTCGCAGTACAGATGGTTGTGCCAGTTGCGCGTAGCGCCGTACAGCTACGACCTTCTCGACAACTTCGGGCGGCGGAGCCCGCGAACATTGACCCCCGGTGCCGAGGACCTCGAGATCGGGCAGGTCTTCATGACGATCTTCCGGTTGGTCGAGTTCACCCCGGGGCGTCAGCTCACCTTGCGGCTGGACGATCCGCGCGCACGGAAGCTCTTCGGCAATCTCGCCGTCACCTACACAGTTCTCCCGACCGCCGACGACGGTTCCCGCTTGGTGGTCAAGCTGGCGATAGCGATCGAGGGCGGCCCCCTTCACGCCGTACGCCGCCGGCTGCTTGCCTGGGGCGACCTGGCGATGATGCGCAAGCAACTCCTCCAACTCACCACTCTCGCGAAACAACATCCGCTGCGTCCGAAGAACCTTGGGCTATAGCGCAACCTTCTTCGGACGCAAGGACAGCCTTGCCCGATGAGGAAATCCCCGCGCGGTGAGCAGGCGGGATGTGTCACAGTCGGCGCGTGGATGACTATCGCGAGGTGAATCGGGCGAGCTGGGACGAGCGGGTGGCGGCACATGCCGCCTCGCCCGACTACATGCTGGCGCAGTACGAGCAGGACCCCGGGTTCATCGGGAACGTGGTCAAGTTCGACCAGCCGCGGCTCGGCGATATCTCCGGACTGCGCGGCGTCCACCTGCAGTGCCACATCGGCACCGACACGGTTTCACTCGCCCGGCTCGGCGCCATGATGAGCGGCCTGGACTTCTCCGGCCCGGCGATCGCCCAGGCGCAGGAGTTCGCGGACCGCCTCGGGCACGAGATCGACTTCCACGAGGCGGACGTGTACGACGCGGTCGAGGTGCTCGGCGCGGCGTCGTACGACCTGGTCTTCACGGGGATCGGCGCGCTCTGCTGGATCCCGGACATCGAGCGCTGGGCGCAGACCGTCGCCGGCCTGCTCAAGCCGGGCGGGCGGTTGTTCATCCGCGAGGGACACCCGATGATGTGGGCGCTCGAGGGCTCCGATCACGGCGACCTGCTCGCGCTCGCCTACCCGTACTTCGAGACCAAGGAGCCGACGATCTTCGACGAGGGCGGCACGTACGTCGAGACCGAGGTCGAGTTCACGCACAACCTCACGCACTCGTGGAACCACGGCCTCGGCGAGATCGTGACGGCGCTGTTCGACGCCGGGATGGACCTCACCAGCCTGACCGAGCACGACAGCGCTCCGTGGCAGAACTTCCCCGGCAGGATGACGGAAGACGAACACGGTGAATGGCGCCTCACCGACCACCCCGAACGCCTGGCGGCCACCTACACCCTCCAAGCCGTCAAGCGCCCCTGAACCCAGAACGGAAAAGGACGTGCCGGAGGCCCGGCGTGCGGGGATCCGCGGACGCCGGGCCAGGTGGAGGTCAGTGCGCTCGGCTCAGTGCGCGCGGCGCTGCTGGACCTTCTGGAACATTTCCTTGGCCTTGCGCTGGTTCTCCGGCTTGCTGAGCTCGCGCTGCGCGACCTGCAGCAGCTTGGCGACCACAGCGCCCTTGACCAGTGTCTTCACGAAACCCATCGGGGTCCTCCTTCTCTGCTCCATCTGACGGTAGCGGTTCCCGCCAAGAATCACCCGAGGGTTCCTCCTGGCTCAACCCCGATTTCCCCTCCGGCGATGCCGAAACCGCAATCCTCGGCTCAAGACATGTCGGTGTAGGCCAGCGCGACGCCGCAGTGCAGGCATCGGAACCAATACCCTGTCGCGTCGCCACCCGGATGCAGCGACCGCACATACTCCTCGCTCTGTTCAACCGACCAGTGAAACTCGTCGTTCTCGTGCAGCGCCATCTCCAACGCATCCGGATACTGCTGCAACTCCCGGTAACCGACCCTGCCCAGGTATGCCGCCCCATCACCGCAATGGAAGAGCCAGTGCGCCTGCTGCCACCCCACGAACCCCGGCGTCCTTGTCTCGATCTCGGCGACCACCTTCGCCGGTGTGTCGGCCGGTAGCCAGCCGACGTTGTCTGTGAAGGTGGCGCTGTAGCGCTCAGCGGCTGATCCGTCCGCAATGCACCACGGGCAGAGTTCGTCGTCGACTTCCTCGACGCAGTACACCGGGCCCTTGTAGACGTAGCCCCGCACTCGTCCACAGCACCGGCAGGCGGTCTCGCTCGGGGCGATCTCGCCGGTTGCCAGTGGGTCTGGGTGGTAGCGGAAGGTCGGCAGGTCGATCACCCGCTGAGCTTGGAGCAGGCGGCGGTCGCTCGCAAGCAAGTCGAGAACGTCTCCCGCAAGCTGTGGGCGAAATGTCGGGTGGTTGTGGGCACAATAGGGGGGTGCCTGAGTTGCCGGAGGTCGAGTCGCTGGCGGGGTTCCTGCGGGAGCGTGCCGTTGAGCGGGCGTTCGTGCGCGCCGACATCACCGCGATCAGTGCGCTGAAGACCTACGACCCGCCGATCTCTTCGCTGGTCGGGTTGCTGATCGACGACGTGCAGCGGCACGGGAAGTTCCTCGACATCTCGGCGCAGGGCATCCACCTCGTCATCCACCTGGCCCGGGCCGGCTGGTTGCGCTGGCGGGAGGAGCAGTCGACCGCGCTGGTCCGGCCCGGCAAGGGCCCGATCGCGCTGCGGGTGACCCTCGACGACGGGTCGGGCTTCGACCTGACGGAAGCCGGCACGCAGAAGAAGCTCGCCGTGTACGTCGTGCGCGACGTCGCGGAGGTTCCCGGGATCTCGCGCCTGGGCCCGGATCCGTTCACGCTGTCCGTCGAGGACTTCGGCGACATCCTGAAGCGGGAGGGCAGGGTCCAGCTCAAGGGCGTACTGCGGAACCAGTCTGTGATCGCCGGCATCGGCAACGCGTACTCCGACGAGATCCTGCACGTGGCGAAGATGAGCCCGTTCAAACCGGCCTCCAACCTCACCGCGGACGAGCTCGAGCAGCTCTACACCGCGATGCAGGAGACCCTGCGGGACGCGGTCCATCGGTCCCAGGGGCTGGCCGCGCAGGACCTCAAGTCGGAGAAGAAGAGCGGCCTGCGGGTGCACGGACGCAAGGGCCAGAAGTGCCCGGCCTGCGGCGACATCGTCCGCGAGGTGAGCTTCGCGGACTCCTCCCTGCAGTACTGCGCAACCTGCCAGACCGGCGGTAAACCACTGGCCGACCGCAGGCTCTCAAAACTCCTCAAATAACAGGTCAGAGCCGATAGGGCAGGGCCGCCGACCGCCGGCCCGCATCAAGCTGCACTCGAAGCGCACCACCAGAGACTCCGCAGTGCAGCGTCAGCGGGTTGGTGATGGTGGCACCTGGCGCGAGGTCGTCAAAGGTCCACTGGCAAGGGTTTGCGGTCCACCCGGGCGGGACTGGGAGGAACAACTCCCCGTGCGCCGCAGTACGGCCGAAGTTGGTCACCATCACCTGCATCTCACCGTTGGCGGGTGAGTGGAGGTACGCCAGCACGGTCCCCACCGGCGCGACCAGGACGCGGGTGATCGACGGCCCGACACTCAATCGGACGACCCGTCCCGCCCGGACCGGGAACGGCCCGATGGTCGAGCCGATCAGCTCGCCCCCTGGTACGGCGTACGACTGGTTCGCCAAAGTGACGGGCTGACTCACAGCGGGATCAGCGACGCCGAAGAACCGCACGGCGACGTCTGCGGAGCGTCTGGCGACGAGGTGTGCCGCAGGTCCGGTCGGGGTGAGATCCCAGACGCCATCGGCATTGGCGGTGACGGTGTCGGGCGGCACGATCCGCAACTTGCCCTGCAGAGCGACCCGCACCACTGGCAACTCCTCCGACCGAGGCAGTCGCACCAGCAGATCATCACCATCGCGCCGCCAGGTCAGCGCCTTCCCGGTCCTGTCCTCGACGACATGCCGCGGCGTCGTTGCCAACCCAGGAAGCCGTACTACGTGATCCGCCGGCCGCCGCGTGATCCGCAACAACAGCAACTCGCAACCCCGCAGCACCGCTTCACCCCAAGGCTGCGGGCCGAACTCGCCGGGAATCCCCTCGATCATCACCACGGCCGGAGTCCTCGCGGGCAGCTGGGTCTCAAAGCTCTTCGGGTCCTCTCCGGCGGGTGAGTCCTCCGCTCGACTTTCGCGGTCTGGACCAGTGCTGTCAACGCTCGATCCACGCCTCGGGCAATCGCATTCCCACCGTTCTCCCGGCCTTCGGCGCAGCGCTTTGCCAGTGCCTGCGGACCCGCGGCAGAAGATCGTTCCACCTGGTGGCGCGGAGGTGGAGGGGTTGGTGCAGTGCGACCGGCCGGGGGCTGCCATGATCTGCGTATGTCTGAGAATCCGCAGATTCCTGCCGTGGTGGTCGCCGAGGTCGATGACGAACTGCTGGCCGAGGCGTTCGTACTGGACGTCCGCGAGCCTGACGAGTGGGCCCGGGGGCACATCGAGGGCGCCACCCACATCCCGCTCGGCGAACTGCAGGAGCGGGTCGGCGAGGTGCCGCTCGGGCAGAAGGTGCTCTGCGTCTGCGCCGTCGGCGGCCGGTCCGGGATGGCGACCCAGTTCCTGGGCAACGAGGGCCGCGACGCGCTGAACCTCGACGGCGGCATGCACGCCTGGCAACAGGCCGGCCGCCCCGTCAGCCTCGACTGACCTGCTCCTGGCCCGAAAGTCGGGCAACCAATCGAGGACAGAAACCTTCCGGTCCACGGGCCGAACGGGTTACTTTGTCACCGGTTGGTTGCTCGACGTCTATGTGGGGCTCATGAAGCTGTAGCGAGCAAGGCGTCGGATGGCCGCGTCCGTCCAGCTCAGGAGGCTCCGTGTCCACGCCTGCTCCGCCCGCGTTCCGCCTAACCCCACGCCGCCGAACAACTCTGAGCCTGGTGGTCGGTGGGTTGCTTGCGAGCGTCGCGCTGAATCCAGCCGCCGCTCAGCCGGCGCCCGACCCGGCCCAGCTCGCCAGCCTGCAGAGCAGCGCGGTCGAGAGCCGCCAGGGTTCCTCGGCGGCCTCCGACATCCCGGACGTCGCGATCGCTCCGCCGGGCGAGGGGATCATCACCCGGCGCCAGGACACCCCGGTCGCACCTGGCGTGAACTACACCAGCTTCGACCGGCTCGACGCACGCGGCTGGCTGCGCGGTGACATCCTGGTCGCCGATCTCGATGCCGGTGGCGTCACCGTCGACTACCTCAACCCCGGCACCGTCTCCGGCCGGGAGGTGCTCAGCCAGCAGGTCGCGCGCAAGGGCGCGATCGCCGGCGTGAACGGCGACTTCTTCGATATCAACGACACCGGTGCGCCGCTCGGCATCGGGATCGAGCGGGACACCGACGGTGGCGCCGGCCAGTTCGTGAACGGCCCGGCCGCCGGCCACAACGAGACCGCCGTCATCGATGCGAACGGCCTCGGCCGGATCGCCCAGGTCTTCCTCGAAGGCACCGCGACCGACGACGATGCGAGCAAGGTCAATCTGACCAACCTCAACTCGCCCTCGGTCAACGCGGCCGGCATCGGTCTCTACACCCCGCAGTGGGGTGCGACCGCGAGGACCAGAACGGTCGACGGCCTGCCGACGGTCCGCGAGGTGATCCTCCGCGACGGCGTCGTCGTCTCCTCAACCACCACGCCTGCGACCACGCCCCTGGCAGCCAACGAGTTGGCGCTGATCGGCCGCGAAACAGGTGCGACCGCTCTGACCGCCTTCGAACCAGGCGACAAGGTCGACGTGAAGTACGGACCGCGGGCTGACGCTGCGGATGTCGCAGTCGGCATCAGCGGCAACATCCAGCTGGCCCGCGACGGCCAGATCCTCAATGTCGACGACGTTGCTCTGCACCCGCGTACTGCTGTCGGCTTCTCCGCCGACGGCCGCCGGATGGTGCTGCTCACGGTCGACGGCCGGATGGCCGACTCGCGCGGCCTGACGGAGAAGGAGCTCGCCCGGTTGATGCTCGACCTCGGTTCCGACGACGTGCTCAACCTCGACGGCGGCGGTTCCTCGACGATGCTCAAGCGCTCGCCCGGCGAGGCGGCTCCCGAGGTGGTGAACAAGCCCTCCGACGGTGGCGAGCGGCTGACCCCGAACGGCCTCGGCCTCCTCCCGGTCAAGGGATCCGGCAAGCTCAAGGGATTCCAGCTCGAGGCCACCGGCACCGCCGCCGAACTCGCCGACACCGACATCTCCCGCAGCTCGCGCGTCCTCACCGGCCTGACCCGCGTGCTGACCGCACGAGGCCATGACGAGACGTACGCGCCGGCCCCCGGTACGCCGTACTGGTCGTCGGGCAGCAACGCCAAGGTCACCAGCCAGGGGATCGTCACCGGTCGCAAGGCGGGTGATGTCGTCGTCACGGCGACTCGTGGACAGGCTCGCGGCAGGTTCCCGATCACGGTGCTCGGCACGCCGACGCGGCTGGCGCCGTCGAGCCGCCAGGTCTCGTTGCCGGATGCAACGGCTAAGGGATTCTTCACGGTCAATGGCTACGACGCGGACGGCTTCTCGACCTGGGTGGAACCGCGTGACATCAAGCTCACCTACGACCCGGCGCTGGTCAAGGTGGTTGCTCGGGGCAATGGGTTTGACGTGAACGCGATCGGCACCGAGGCCGTGTCCACGGTGATCACGGCGAAGGTGGGAAGCCTCACCACGCAGCTCAGTGTCACCGCGGGTCTGAGCAGCCAGGTTGTGGACGAGGTCGACGATCTCACCCGCTGGCAGGCGAACGCAGTACCGGCTGGTGCGGCGACGGCCAGCAGGTCTGCCGCTGAAGGTCACGACGGCGGGCAGGCTATCGCGCTCGACTACTCGCTGACCGGGAGCACCGCGACGCGTGCGGCGTACCTCTCGCAGACCCCGCAGCAGACGTTCCCCGGTCAGCCGCAGAAGCTCGGCGCCTGGGTCTACGGCGACGGCAAAGGCGCTTGGCTGCGCGCCAACGCGTACGACGCGGCCGGTGGTTCCGCGCAGACGCTCAACCTCGCGGCAGCGGTGGACTGGACCGGCTGGAAGTACGTCGAGGCCGACATCCCACCGGGTCTCACGATGCCGCTCAGGTTCTGGCGGATCTACGTGGTCGAGACCGTGCCGACCCGGCAGTACTCGGGCCGGATCATCGTCGACGACCTGACGCTGCGCAGTGCACCGCCGGTCACGGTCACACCGCCGGCGAAGGTGGTCGACCCGATGGTCGTCACCGATGGGGCTGTCGGCGGCAACAGGTGGAAGTTCGCAGTGCTGTCGGATGCGCAGTTCACCGCGGACGACCCTGAGTCGGAGTACGTGCAGCAGGCCCGACGGACGATCCGGGAGGCGCTCGCGCAGCAGCCCGAGTTCCTGGTGATCAACGGCGACTTCGTCGACCGCGGGTTCGCGAACGACATCGCGCTGGCGAAGAAGATCATCGACGAGGAGGTCGCCGGCAAGGTGCCGGTGCACTACGTGCCGGGCAACCACGAGAGTTACGGCCCGGGTGATCTGTCCGAGTGGACGAAGGTCTTCGGCCCGCCGACCAGCACGTTCGACCACAAGGGCACCCGGTTCGTCCTCCGGGACTCGTCGCTGGGGTCGCTCCGCGCCGGCGGGTTCGACCAGATCCTCGATCTGCGGAAGCAACTCGACGACGCTGCGCGCAATCGGCAGATCCGCAACGTCGTGGTGATGGCGCACCACCCGATCGACGACCCGTCCCCGACGGCGAACTCGCAACTGGGTGATCGCAAGGAGGCGGAGCTGCTGGTCCGCTGGCTTGCGGACTTCCGTGCTGCGACGGGCAAGGGTGCGGCCTACATGGCGGCTCATGCTGGGACGTTCGCGGCGACTCGTACGGACGGTGTGCTGCTGCCGCTGACGGGCAACTCGGGCAAGAGTCCCGCAGGTGCTCCCGACGCGGGTGGGTTCACCGGTTGGGCCCTGGTCGGGATCGACCCGCAGGCGCGCGAGGCGGCCGCCGCTGAGCGGCATTGGTCGGCGCCCGAGCGGTCGTGGTTCCAGGTCGAACTCAGGCCGCACGTGGATGCCCTCGAACTGGCGGCGCCCACCTCGCTCCGGATGGGCCAGACGGCCCCAGCCACAGCGACCGTAGTACAGGCGAACCGGCGGGTGCCGGTCTCCTTCCCGGTGTCGGCCGACTGGTCGGGCTCACCGCTGCTGTACATCGGCCCGGCGAAGACCGCCCCGTTCTGGGCGATCGCCTCCTACGACCCAGCCACCAGCCAACTCACCGCCCGCCGCCCCGGCACCGTCCAACTCGCAGTCACCGTCAACAGCATCACCAAAACCACGACCCTGACGGTCAACTGGTAAGCCCTAGACGCCCGGCTCCGGCAAGACCGCGGGATCCCGGGCCGCCAGGCCATCACGATCGCCGAGCAGCGGGCGCTGCCACGCTCATCGCCGTGGGGCTGCCGCATCGTGATGGCGTGGCGGTCCGGCCGGCCCTGCCGCCCGCCGGCCCGGACTCGCACCACTCACCAACCTCCGGCCCGGCCCCCGGCTCGGGCCCCGGCCGCTGCAACCCGCGCGGCAACCGAGGGTTGGTGAGTGCTGGCGGTCCGGGACCTCAAGGTGCCGGTTGGTACACGCGGACACCCAGCACTCACCAACCTCCCGCCTCGACACCCGTCGAGGCGGGAGGCGGTGGCGGTCGGGTCAGCGGGTGGGCTTGGTGAGTGCTGGCGGTCCGGCAGGATGGGCGGATGCGACTGGACCGGATCAAGATCGTCGACTACGACCCCAGGTGGGCGGAGTCGTTCGAGCAGCAGCGCCGGCGGGTCGAGCCGGTGCTGCAACCGTGGCTGACCAGGCCGATCGAGCACATCGGCAGTACTGCCGTGCCGGGGCTGCCGGCGAAGGCGATCATCGACATGGCTGCGGTAGTTCGTGACGTCGAGGGATGTGCGGACGCATTCGGCGCGCTGGCTTCACTCGAGTGGGTCGCAGCGCCCGAGCCGGGTGATCGGGAGGCGCGCAAGTGGTCCGTGTGCTTCCCGGATATCGCGCGACGTTCGCATCACCTGCACATCTTCGAGGAGGGTTCGCCGAACCTTCGGACCTTGCTCGCCTTCCGCGACCATCTTCGGATCACGCCGGCAGATCGCCAGGAGTACGCGCGGATCAAGCGGCATCTGGCAGCGGCGGATGACGAGGACCGCCCGGCCTACCGCGGTGGCAAAGCGCCGTTCATCACCGGAGTGCTCGCCAAGCTCGACGTGTGACCGGGACGACGAACCGGGTCGGTGCCTCACAGTTTCACGGCGGCCGACGTTCAACCGGTGTGAAGCGAATCGTTGAACCCAAGGTCCTGTACTTCGGCACGCCGGTGGTGCTGATCAGCTCCCGCAACCCCGACGGAACTACCAACCTCGGGCCGATGTCGTCGGCCTGGTGGCTCGACTACACCGCGATGCTGGGCATGAGCGTCAGTTCCCAGACGGTCAAGAACCTGATCGAGCGGCCCGACTGCGTTCTGAACCTCGTCGAACCGGCCATGGTCGCCAATCTGGACCAGATCGCCCTGCTCACAGGATCGCAGGAGATGTCCGAAGCCAAACGGGTCCGTGGTTATCGGTACGAGCCCGACAAGTTCGCCGCGGCGGGGCTTACGCGCGCCCGGAGCGACCTGGTCGACGTGGACGCGGTGCAGGAGAGCCCTATCAATCTGGAGGGCACGATCGTGGCGATCCATGAGCTCGGGGGTGCCGGCTCCAACCTGCGCGCTCTGGAGATGAGGATTCGACGCGTCCAGGTCCGCGAAGATCTGCTGATGAACGACGGCCGGTACATCGACCCGCTGCGGTGGGATCCGTTGATCATGAAGTTCACCGAGTACTTCGCCGGTGGTGCCCCGGCGTACGAGTCGTCCCTCGCCCGAGGCTGGCAGATGCCACGGATGGACGGCACCGGCGACCCGCAGGCGGCGACGGCGAGTTAAACGTCGGTGAAGTGCTCGACGTGGGGTGGATTGGCGAAGTGAGGGCCGATCAGGCCGCGCCAGATGCCGAACGCGTCGCTGGCGCGGAAGGCGTTGTGGGCCTCGACCGAGTCCCACTCGACCAGCAGCACGAACCGCGTCGACGTCTCGATGCCCGCCGTCAGCCGGATGCTGCGGCTGCCCTCCGCCTTCTCGATCTGCTGGCGAGCCTCCAGATACGCCGCCGTGAAGGCGTCTTCGCTACCGGCGACCACATCGATCAACGCAACTTCGAGCACCATGTGCTCACTCTTTCACGACACTCTCTCGGCGGGCGTCGAGGTAGGTCTGGGCTCCGGCCTGGCCGGTCGTCAGTTGGCCGCGCGCCTCGCGTAGATCGCCAGGATCAGCAGCGGGTCCTCAGCTGTCGGTGCGGTCATGATGTCCATCTTGCAGTTGCTCCCGCTTCCGGGCCTATCTGCCCAGA
>NZ_DASRXP010000488.1:0-11181 GCF_035687465.1 Kribbella sp. | reverse complement strand
TGGCGAGCGCCAACGTGTTGCCCGCGTCGAGGGCCGCGAGCGTCGGGCTCAAGCCGACGGAACCGGTGATGCCGTTCAGAACCACGTCACACGGCATCGCCGCGAGTTCGCTGGACGCGTCCGGTCCGGTGATGATCTTGGGGATCCGGAACTCGCCCTGGGCATAGCCCTTCCGCTGGGCCTCCGCGTAGAAGGCCAACTGCAGGTCCTGGGCGACCGTGGCCTTGGCGACCCCGACCACCTCGACCTCGAACTCGAGCGCCTGCTGGGCCAGCAGCCCGACGTTGTCGCCTCCGGCCGAGATTGCGGAGACCCTGAACCGGTCGCGGTTCCGGCCGATCAGCTCCAGGGCCTGGGTGCCGATGGAGCCGGTCGAGCCGAGGATGACGACGGTTCGCGGATTCACGCGGCCCATTGTCCCAGGTGACCACCGTCGGCGGCGATCCGCCGTACGGGTGATTGTTTCGGGGTACGACGCGGCGCGGCGTACTGGGCGACCGGGTGCGGCGCTACCTTTGGCCCATGAGTCTGGAGCAGCCGCCGCCCGAGCGTAGGGCCTCTGACAACGACCGCGAGCGGGCAGCCTCGGTGGTGCAGGAAGCGCATGGCGACGGCCGGCTGGACTTCGACGAGCTGGACGAGCGGCTGACGCGGATCTACTCGGCGAAGACGCAGCTCGAACTGCGCACGGCGACCGCCGACCTGCTCCCGGTCGCGCACGGCAGCGACTCCGCCGAACTGACCATCCGGGCGAAGCACAGCGGGCAGAAGCGCGAGGGGACGTGGCAGGTGCCGGAGCGAGTGACAGCGGTCGCCGAGCACGCGGGCGTGCGGCTGGACTTCACCGACGCGGTGGTGCGCTGGCCCGAGATCCACGTTCACGCCCATGCCAAGCACAGCGCCGTCGTGATGATCGTGCCGGAGGGCTGGGCGATCACCATGGATGAGGTCGAGGTGGTGCACAGCGCGGCCAAGAACAAGGCCGGTACGCCGAGAGCGGGTGGGGTGCGGCTCCGGGTCACCGGGAAGGCCGAGCACGCGTCGATCGTGGTCCGGCATCCACGCAAGCGGCACTGGTGGTGGCCCTGGTACCGCAAGTAGGTGTGGTCTACCTCAGGTCAGGTGTGCGGTTTACCTCAGGGACGGTTCCGGCCGCTTGCGGATAGCGTGAGCCCCATGACCGTTTCGCTGGATCTCGTGGATGTGGACTCGCTGCTCACCGATGAGGAAATCGCCATCAGGGCGGCAGCCCGCCGGTTTGCGGACGAGCGCTTGCGGCCGCAGTTGCCGGAGTGGTTCGAGTCGGCGAGCATCCCGGCGCGCGACCTGGCGAAGGAGCTCGGTGCGCTCGGGCTGCTGGGGATGCATCTGACTGGCTACGGCTGCGCGGGCCTTGGTCCGGTGGCGTATGGCCTGGCTTGCCTGGAGATCGAGGCCGCTGACTCGGGGATGCGCTCGCTGGTGTCGGTGCAGGGGTCGCTGGCGATGTATGCGCTGTGGAAGTACGGCAGCGAGGAGCAGAAGACCGAGTGGCTCCCTGCGATGGCCGCGGGTGAGGCGATCGGCTGCTTCGGGCTGACCGAGCCCGACTTCGGGTCGAACCCGGGCGGCATGCGGACGAACGCCCGGCGCGATGGCGACGACTGGATCCTGAACGGCTCGAAGATGTGGATCACCAACGGGTCGGTGGCCGATATAGCGATCGTCTGGGCCCGGACCGACGACGGCGTGCGCGGCTTCGCCGTACCGACGGATACCCCTGGGTTCTCGGCGCCGGAGATCACCCGGAAGATGTCGTTGCGCGCGTCGGTGACGTCCGAGCTGATCTTCGACGACGTCCGGTTGCCGGGTTCGGCGATGTTGCCTGAGGCAAGGGGCTTGTCCGGACCGCTGGGCTGTCTGAACGAGGCACGCTTCGGCATCATCTTCGGCGCGATGGGCGCCGCTCGCGACTGTCTCGAGACGGCCCTGGACTACGCGGCCGAGCGACAGGTGTTCGACAAGCCGCTGTCGGCCTACCAGCTCACCCAGGCGAAGTTCGCCGACATGGCGGTCGAGCTGAACAAGGGCATCCTGCTGGCGGTTCACCTCGGGCGGCTGAAGGAGAAGGGGGCCCTTCGCCCCGAACAGGTCAGCGTCGGCAAGCTGAACAACGTCCGCGAGGCGATCGCGATCGCCCGCGAGTGCCGCACGATCCTCGCTGCCAACGGCATCAGCGGCGAATACCCGATCATGCGCCACGCCAACAACCTCGAGTCCGTCCTCACCTACGAAGGCACCTCCGAGGTCCACCAACTAGTCATCGGGCAAGCCCTCACCGGCCAAGCCGCCTTCCGCTAGTGCTGTCGGAGCCGCGAGTCGAACGCACCGCGCTCCTAAGGGCGGTCGACCGGCAGTACGGCCTCGCTGCGGATTCCATTGAGTTCCTGCCCGTCGGCTGGACCGCAGCGGCCTATGTACTACGGGTCGGTGGCGAGCGGTACTTCCTCAAGCTCTGGCCGGGCGGACATGGCGCTGACGCCGCAGTCGGCCGCCTGCCCTTCGTGCAACGTCTGGGTTCGTCCGGATTCCGCGCGAGAGTGGCAGTGCCCTTGCCGACCAAGACCGGCCAGCTGTCCGCGAGGTTGCCTGCCGGGGTCATGGTCCTGACTCCGTTCCTGCCTGGTACGACGCTGCCTGGGTGGCCGGACTGGCCCTCCGCGGTGCTCACGGAGTTGGGGCGCACGCTGGTTGAGCTTCATGCGTTCGAGGCCGGGCCAGTACTGCCGTTTCGCGAGCGGTTCTCCGTCGAGATCGCCGACGAGTTGAGGCTTCACCTCGCCGACAAGGTGGTCCGTCCGTTCCGGGGCGAGCTTCTGGATCAGCTGGACCGGCTGACCGACCTGCAGAAGTCGGCGCGGAAGGCTGTGGCGGGCCGGCCGGGTGGTGGGCTCGTCGCCTGTCATACGGATCTGACCGGCGACAACGTGCTGGTCGCGCCGGACGGGCGACTCAGCGTGCTCGACTGGGACGAGGCCCGGCTGGCACCAGCCGAGCAGGACCTTGCTCTGCTCCTCCACGGCGAGCAGCCGGTCAGCGTCACACCGCTGCGCGAGGTCCTCAAGGTCTATCCGCGCGACCTCCACCCGGATCTCATCGGCTTCTTCCGCCTCCGCCGCGCCGTGGAGGACTTCACCGCCCGCGTACTGCGGCTCCACAACGACACGCTGTCGCCAGACGAAACGGCCGATGCCCTCGACGGTCTCGATCGCTGGGGAGCCTTCCAGTGGAGGCATCTCGACGAAACCCTCGCCCAACTCCACAGCTAGGCAGGCTTGAGTCGTTTGACGAGGTAGAGGCAGGGGTCCTGGTGGGTGACGAGAATGCGCCCGTCCGCGTCCTTCTCGGTCCACCTGTCGATCACCTGCGGACCGTCCCACTCCTGGTAGCCGAGCCGCTCGTAGAGGCGGCGAGCTCCAACGTTGTCGGGCTCGACGCCCAAGCCGATCACCGAGCGTCCCCACTCCGTCGCGAGCTCCTCGGCCGCGGCGATGATCGCCGTACCGATGCCGCGGCCTTGCTCGTAGGCATGCAGGGCGTTGATCTCGGCGGGATCCGGCCCGGCTTGTATCTCGGGGTATTTACTTCGGCGGAACAGCATCGAGTGGCCGACCACCTCGCCGTCCTGATGCGCCAACAGGTAGACGCCATCGCCACGGGTCTGTCGTGCCCAGCGCTCGCGATGATGTTCGCGGGAGGCGGGCCACGCCTCGGCCGCGATGATCCGGTCGATCTCGTCCTGCTCCGCCGGTCGGATGTCGAGCATCGTCCGAACGTAACCGAGGGCTTTAAGTCTGGCTAAAGGATTTCGGCGCAGACTGAGCTGAACGGCAACAGGGCCGAAGGGGGTGGCGGGGATGACTGATCACAATCGAGAACTGCTGGAGCGGTTGTGGCCGATGGACGGGCAACTGGCGTTGTCGGCCGAGGCCGAGCATGAGATGCGGGCCGAGGACTATGTGCTGGAGATGCCGCAGTCGGGTGAGCGGATCGTCGGCCGGGACACGATGCGGGCGATGCAGCAGCAGTACCCGAACCCGCCGTCGATCGAGATCCAGCGGATCACCGGGGCCGGCGACCACTTCGTAGTACTGGGTCGTTCGGACTATGGCGGCGACATCTTCTACGTCGCGAACATCGTCGAGTTCCAGGACGGCCAGATCGCTCGCGAGACCCGCATCTACGGCTCACCGTTCGAGGCTCCCGAATGGCGAGCGAAGTACGCCGACCCGAGCTGAGCGGCAGGCGCACCTCATACGGCCATTGATTGCCGGTACGGCGCACCGAAGTACGCAGTACCGGCTCTGACTACTTGGCGACCTCGGTGGCGCGGGACTCGCGGACTACGGTGACGCGGATCTGGCCGGGGTAGGTCAGTTCCTCCTCGACCTGCTTGGCGATGTCGCGCGCCATCACCTGGGCCGCGATGTCGTCGACCGCGTCCGGCAGCACCATCACCCGGATCTCGCGACCGGCCTGCATCGCGAACACCTTCTCGACGCCGTCGTGGTGCATCGCGATCTCCTCCAGCCGCTCGAGCCGCTGGACGTAGGCCTCGAGCGACTCGCGCCGTGCCCCCGGACGCCCGCCGCTGATCGCGTCGGCAGCCTGGGTCAGGACCGCCTCGACGGTCCGCACCTCGACCTCGTTGTGGTGCGCCTCGATGCAGTGCACGACGTCGTCGTCCTCGCCGTACTTGCGAGCCAGCTCCGCACCCACGATCGCGTGACTGCCCTCGGACTCGTGCGTCAGCGCCTTGCCGATGTCGTGCAGGAACGCGCCCCGCTTGCAGCGCTTGGGATCCAGCCCCAGCTCCGCCGCCATCATCCCGGCCAGGTGGGCCGACTCGATCAGGTGCTTGAGCACGTTCTGCCCGTACGACGTGCGGTAGCGCAGCAGACCCATCGTCCGGATCAGCTCCGGGTGGAGATCCGTGATCCCGACCTCGGCCATCGCGTCCTCGGCTGCCCGCTCGCAGAGTTCGGCGACCTCACCCTTGCTGCGCTCGTAGATCTCCTCGATCCGGCTCGGGTGGATCCTTCCGTCCAGGACCAGCGAATCCAGGGTCAGCCGCGCGGTCTCCCGGCGTACGGGGTCGAAGCAGGACAGCAGCACGGCTTCCGGGGTGTCGTCGATGATCAGGTTGACGCCCGTCGTCTGCTCGAACGACCTGATGTTGCGGCCCTCACGGCCGATGATGCGGCCCTTCATGTCGTCGCTTGGCAGATGCACCACGGAGACGACCGACTCGCTGGTCTGCTCGGAGGCCAGCCGCTGCACCGCGCCGGTGATGATCTTGCGCGCCTTGGTCTCGCCCTCGTCCAGCGCCTGCCGCTCGATGTCGCGGACGATCGAGTGCGCGTGCCGCTTCGCTTCCGCCTCGATCGCGGCGACCAGTTCGGCCTTGGCCTGCTCGGTGGTGAGGTTGGCGACGCTCTCCAGGATGCGCCGGCGCTCACCCTCCAGGTCGCGGATCTCCGCACGCTGCAGATCCAGCTCGGCCAGGTGCACGGTGAGCTCGGTCTGGCGCTCCTCGATGCCACGGTGCTGCTCGTCGAGGCGCTCCTCGCGCTCGGTCAGCCGGTGCTCGCGGCGCTCCATCTCGAGGCGCTGCTCGCGCAGATCCTCACGAATCGACTGCGCCTCGGACTCCGCCTCACGCCGTACGTCGGACGCCCGCTGCTCGGCTTCCCGCCGGACCTCGGAAGAACGGTCCTCCGCCGCGCGCCGGATCTCCTCGGCCCGCTGCTCGGCGACCTCAGCGCGGACCCGGAGGACGGCAGCCTCTTCCTCGGCCTGCCGGCGGACGAGTTCCGCGGCGGACTTGGCGCCCGAGGTGATGGTCGCGGCCTCGAGCTTGGCGTTCGCCTCCGCGGCGGTCAGTGCGGCCGAAACGTCAGCCACCTTGCGGCGGGACAACGTCAGGCCGATCCAGGCGAGGAGACCCACGATCAGCAGGCCGATCAGGACGAGCCCGACTGATG
This sequence comes from Kribbella sp., assembly GCF_035687465.1. Lineage (NCBI taxonomy): Bacteria > Bacillati > Actinomycetota > Actinomycetes > Propionibacteriales > Kribbellaceae > Kribbella > Kribbella sp. The sequence goes on along the minus strand of NZ_DASRXP010000488.1, from coordinate 5,158 downwards.
CCGCCGTCGGCATGGCCGCGAGTGACATCGGCGTCTCCCCTCTTCGAGCCGGCCCGCTGGGCGCGACTTTTTTGTCGGCGTCGAAGGGATTCGCCACACCACGGTCGACAGAACGGTACGACGAACCACACCGCCAGGTCGGCGGAGCCTGATCCGTCCACTGGGACAGCACCACCAGTACGGCGATGCCACCCGCCGCGGCCAGCCTGCAGCCGCTGCGGTTAGTCCTATCCGACGGCGAGGTAGGTCGCCGTCATCCGTCTTTCAGCTCGGTCGAGCGTTGGTCTCACGTCGTCGTCCCGGCCACATCGACCGGTTGATCAACCGGCCCACCGGTGCTATATCGGCCACCGTCAGGTGGGGTGATCCCTTGCTGATTCCGAGGCTAGGCGCGGCTATCCACAGGGTCAAGACGGACACTCCCCCACGACCCACCCGCTCACTTTCAGCCCCGGCCTGAGCATCCACAGTCACGTTCCTGTCCAGGTCAGGGCTGCCGCGGTCCCGCCGGCCCCGGGAACCGGAACGGGCGTTCGACCGCGAGGGTCGAACGCCCGTTCCGAGTTAGGTATGGCTCGCCTTGGGCTGGGGTCCGGCGAGCGTGCTGTCAGGGCTGGATGCGCCCAGCCTTCGTCAGGTCAGTTGGTCGGCCGGGGACCCGGGAGGCCGCCTGAAGTGCTGTCTCCCCCGGCTTCGGCGGCGGGGTCGGCCGCTTCAGTGTCTGCCGCTTCGGCATCTGGGGCCGCTTCGGTGTCGGCAGCTGTGCCGGTTGCGGTGGCGCCGGTCTGGGCGCCCTCCGGGTCGGAACCCGCTGAACTGCTCGGCTGCTCCGCTACATCCGGAGGCGTGCCGCCGACCACACCGCCGTCTCCGTAGCCGTCTGTCGGCTCGGACTCGTCCGGCTGGGTCGCCTTCTCAGGTGCGCCATCGGCGGGAGCACTCCGGTCTGCGGCGTCAGTTTCCGCAGTATCAGTAGTTTGCTCAGTTGCAGGGGGTTGTGAACCACCGGACTGGGCATCGACGTAGTTGCCGACCTTCTCTTGAGCTGCATCGACCTTCTCGGCGTACTTACCGCCGGTCTGCTTGTCGATCAGATCGCCGGCCTTCTCGACGCCTGCTTTGATCTTGTCCGGGTTCTGCTTGACGACGTTCCGGAGCCAGTTCTTAGCCTGGTCTTGGAAATCGTTCATTGCACCCTCCGCGAGGTGTCAGGGGCGGTTCGACGAAAAATCCCAGCCTACGACCGGTCAAAAGCTCCGATCTACTTCGGATCAGACACCGTCCACCCCCACCCGTCAACGTCCCTCGCCGCCCACCCCCAACACTCCCGCAGTCCCAACTGCCCCATCCACACCCCCGATCCCCCGGAATCCCGGCAAAAAGCTGCCCTCCGCTCGGGGTCAGCGGGCCTGGAAGGTGTGGGTGGCGCGGAAGGCGGCGTACAGGTCCAGGACGGTTCTGGTGGGCGGGTGGAGCGGGCCTGGTGGGGTCGCGGGGTCCAGGAAGACGGCTTCGATGACCTCGTCGGGGGACGGGCTGAGGGTGCCGGTCCACTGACGCGCTTCGAAGCAGAGGGCGAAGCAGTGCATCCGGTCGCCATTGGGGTAGGTGATCACGTGCAGGTCAGGCTCCGACAGCGAGGCGAAAGGGACCAGATCCTCCTCGCGCACCCGCAGTCCCGATTCCTCGAACAACTCCTGCGCCGCAGTACTCCGAAAGCTGGATCCTGGCTCGGCGGCACCCGCGGGGAGCTCCCAGAGGCCGGAATCCCGTCGGCGCTGGAACAGGATCCGCTCCCGCTCGTCGACGACCACGACCTGCGCCCCCGGCATCAACAACAGCTCGGACCCAACATGCTGCCGCAACTGCCAGGTATACGAGCCGACGTAGTTCATCTACCTCATTAAACCTGCCGCCCGCAGGTGGGGAGGCCCATGGGAACCTAGTCGGCTTCGAGGCCGGAGTCGTTGAGGAGGGGGAGTTCTTCGTCGCTGGCGGCCATCTCTTGTTTGATGACCGTCATCGCGAGGGCGCCGGGGTAGCCCTTGCGCGCCAGCATGCCGAGGAGGCGTCGCATCGCGACCTGGCGTTCGAGGGAGCGCATCGAGCGCAGCTTCTTCCGGACCAGCTCCCGTGCGGTCGCTTCCTCCTGGTCTGGATCCAGCTCGTCCAGCGCATCCCGGGTGAGCTCGTCGTCGACCCCACGTCGCCGGAGCTCCTGGGCCAGGACCCGCTTGCTCAGGCCACGGGCGCGGTGCCGTGACTCGACCCAGGCGGTGGCGAAGGCCGCGTCGTCGATCAGCCCGACCTCGGTGAACCGATCGAGCACCTCGTCGGCGACCTCGTCCGGGATCTCCCGCTCGGCCAGCAGGTCGGCCAGCTCGGACCTCGTCCGGGGCCGGGCGGCCAGCTTGTCGAGCAGGATCGTCCGGGCCGCGCCGTACGGGTCGGCGGGCTGATCGAGCTGCGGATCAGCCGGGGTGGAGGGTTGCTGTCCGGACCCGAACCGGCGACGCCGGCGCGGGCCCGGACGGGTGCTCTCAGAAGTCGACATCGACCTCGGCCGGCGCTTCGGCCGGCACGTCCACCTTCGCCCCGATGCCCATCTTCTCCTTGATCTTCTTCTCCAGCTCGTTGGCCAGATCGGGGTTGTCGCGCAGGAAGTTCCGCGCGTTCTCCCGGCCCTGGCCGAGCTGGTCGCTCTCGTAGGTGAACCAGGCCCCGGCCTTACGGACGAAGCCCTGCTCCACCCCGAGGTCCAGCAGGCTGCCCTCGCGGCTGATGCCCTGGCCGTAGATGATGTCGAACTCGGCCTGCTTGAACGGCGGGGCCACCTTGTTCTTCACGACCTTGACCCGGGTCCGGTTGCCGACGAAGTCGGTGCCGTCCTTGAGCGACTCGATCCGGCGCACGTCCAGCCGCACCGAGGCGTAGAACTTCAGCGCCTTGCCACCGGTCGTCGTCTCCGGGGAGCCGAACATGACGCCGATCTTCTCGCGCAGCTGGTTGATGAAGATCACCGTCGTGTTGGTCCCGCTCACCGCGCCGGTCATCTTGCGCAGTGCCTGGCTCATCAGCCGGGCCTGCAGACCGACGTGGCTGTCGCCCATCTCGCCCTCGATCTCGGCCCGGGGCACCAGCGCCGCCACCGAGTCGATCACCACGATGTCGATCGCGCCGGAGCGGATCAGCATGTCCGCGATCTCCAGCGCCTGCTCACCGGAGTCCGGCTGCGAGACCAGCAGCGCGTCGGTGTCGACCCCGAGCTTCTGCGCGTAGTCCGGGTCCAGCGCGTGCTCCGCGTCGATGAACGCCGCGATACCACCGGCCGCCTGGGCGTTCGCGACCGCGTGCAGCGCGACCGTCGTCTTACCGGAGGACTCCGGGCCGTAGATCTCCACTACCCGACCGCGCGGTAGTCCGCCGATACCGAGCGCGATGTCGAGCGCGATCGAACCGGTCGGGATGACCTCGATCGGCGCACGGCCCTGCTCACCCAGCCGCATCACCGCACCCTTGCCACACTGCCGCTCGATCTGCGTCAGCGCGGTCGACAGAGCCTTCTCGCGATCCCCGGCCTTGCGCTCCGCGCTCGCCGCACTCGCCGCTGCACCAGCCATGTGACTGCCACCTAACCCATCTACTTATCGGGGCCACTGTCCCAGCTGCCCGGAGGATTTCTTTGTCGCCAGAGACGGTATGGGTCGCGTCGGACATTTTCCGGTCCCGCGATGAATCTGTGGACAACTCGGCCGGTCCGACGAACTTGTAGACCACAAAATAGCCCGAACACGTGTTCGAATCACAACAGACACGCCGGAACCTGTCCGATCAACCAGCGCCTGCCTACCCTGGCGGGCGTGACCGACCGTCCGGACGTCCCCGATTCCGCTGTCGTGCTCGCCCTCAGCCGGGTCGAGTTCGGCCTCGACGCCGTGCTCGACGCGCTGCGCACCCAGGACCCGTTCGGCATCCGCAGCATCCTGACCGAGTACTCCGCCCAGGAGCAACCCAACCTGGCCGAGAAGGGCCTGGTCCTGGCGATCGACCGGCTGCTGAGGATGAAGGTCCCGGGTCATGCCGAATGGCCGGGCCTGCCGCTGGCCGAGCGCTGCGACTGGTGGGTGGACCGGCTCAGCGGGTTCGCCGCGGTGATCGCGGGACTCCCCCGGCTCAGCGGTGCCGCGGCCGACGCCTTGCCGGTCAAGGACACCCTCGGAGCCTCGGTGCAGGCCATGGTGATCGGTGCGATCTGCCGCGAGTACGGCGTCGAGTCGCACGCGGACCGCACCGCGCTGATGGCCCGCGTCCTGACCGCGCGCCCCATCACGCCGGACGACGTTCTCCGGTACGACGACCCGACCACGGCCGGCAAGGACGTCGCTCAGCAGTTGGGGCTGGGCGACGAGTCCGACGAGGCCGGGCTGCGCAAGGGCGTCCGACTGGTCTGGCGGATCAGCAAGCTGCTCGGTGGTCTCGGCGACGTCTTCGAGGACCGTCCACGCGGCAGCATCGCGGCAAGGGCGCTGGGCAAGCTCCCGGCCATAGGCGTGGTCGGCGGCTTCTTCGACGAGCGCAAGGGTATCCGGAAAGCCGCGTACGCCGCGGCCGATTTCCTGACCAACGGCGCCTTCCGGGTCAAACCTGTCTGATTGCGGGTGGCCCGCCAGGGTAGAGGTTGGGATGATCGAGGGCATGAGCGCGATCGTGATCGTTCCGCCCGATCCCAGCTGGGCCGCACAGTTCGAGAAGACCGCCCAGGTCGTCCAGGGAATCCTCGGTGACACCGCCCTCCGCGTCGACCACATCGGCTCCACCTCCGTACCGGGGCTGGCCGCGAAGGACATCCTCGACATCCAGGCGACAGTGGTCAGCGAGCCGGAGCTCGACGATGCCGCCCAGCTCCTGGTGGGAGCGGACTGGGAGCTCAGGCCACCACGTCGCGACCACCCCGTGTCCGGTCTGCCCAAAGAGGAAGCGCATTGGGCCAAGCGGTTGGTCGTAGAGCCCATGTACCGGCGCCGGGTGAACCTGCACATCCGCGTAGCCGGCCGGGCCAACCAGAGGTATGCCCTGCTGTTCCGTGACTATCTACGAGCCCACCCGGACACAGCCGCGGCGTACGGGGAGTTCAAGCGGCGTGCGGCGAGGTTGCCGT
>NZ_DASRXP010000487.1:0-26527 GCF_035687465.1 Kribbella sp. | reverse complement strand
AGCGCGGGGACGTTCGGCGGTTCCCAGCCGGTCAACGAGGTGTGGCCCTGGATGCACCGGTAGGTGACGCCGTTGTAGGACACCAGCGAGCCCGTCGCGTACGCCGTGTTCGGCGCCCACGGGGTTGCCGTCGGAGGGGTGGTCGGCGGCGTGGTGGGAGGGGTCGTCGGCGGTGTCGTGGGAGGCGTGGTCGGGGGTGTGGTGGGTGGGGTGGTCGGCGGCGTGGTGGGCGGGGGACCGCTGCAGCCCGGGGTGTCCGCGTTGACGGAATTGACCACGGAGTTGAACAGCGTGACGCCCGGGTCGAGTGCCTCGAGGCTGTACATCATCGCGCCGGCCAGCCCCTGGCAGTGGCCGTAGTCGGCCTTCTCCTTGATCGACCTGGCGTTGTCACCGGTCCAGAAGGTGCCGTTGCTGTAGAACCAGGACGACTTGCTGGCATCGTCGAAGTACGTCATGGACGGGTTGTCGACGAAGCCGGTGAGTTCCTTGTAGAAGGAGACGCCCGGCACGTTGCCGCTCAGCGCGTGGCCGTCGGCCGGGGCCGTGGCCGTCTGGTACTTGCCGTTGGCCGTGGCCGGCACACCCTTCCATCCCCTGTAGTAGAAGGGATAGCCGATGGTCAGCTTGTTCGCCGGGAAGCCGCCGGGGATCCCGTACGCCGGGTCGCCGGTGGTCCATGCCTTGACGGCACCATCGACGGAGTACTTGGCCGTGCCCGGCGGGATCGGGTTGCTCGGGTCGTTCGGCGCCTGGTAGAGCGGGTCCTGGAAGTTGGTCGGCCCGGTCGGCTCGAACCCGCCGTGCATGTCGTACGTCATCACGTTGTTGTAGTCGAGGTACTGGCCGATCTTGTCCGTCTCGATGGTGGCGATCTTGTCCTGACCGGCAGGGGTCGCCGCGGTGAGGTAGTAACGCTTGCCGGTCTGGTTGCCATAGGCATTGAGTTGGGCGCGGAGCTCGGCGAGCAGCAGGGTAAAGTTCTGCTTGTCCGCTGCGCTGTAGTGATTGCCGACGTGGCCGTTGGGCGAGCCGGGATACTCCCAGTCGATGTCGATGCCGTCGAAGATGCCGGCCGCGCTGCCCGGGCCACCGAAGCCGTCGACCATCGGCAGGTCGCCCTTGAGGAACATGTTCACGCAGGAGCTGACGAAGGCCTTGCGCTTGGCGTCGGTGGAGGCCGCGTCGGAGAAGTACTTCGAGTAGGTCCAGCCGCCGATCGAGATCAGGATCTTCAGGTTCGGCTGCTGCGCCTTCAGCTTCTTCAGCTGGTTGAAGTTGCCCTGGATCGGCTGGTTCCAGACGTCACCGACACCGTCGACGCTGATGTCGGCGCCGTACGACTTGCCGTAGTCGGCGAACGCGTCACCCGCACCGTCGCCGGCGTTCGGGTTGTTCTCGTCCTGCGAGGCGGCCTGGTTCGCCATGAAGCAGGTGTGACTGGTCGGGTGGATGTTGGCGAACGCGTAGTTGAGGAAGTCCAGCTTGCCGGCGGCGCCGGTGGTGATCAGGTTCTTGGGATAGAAGGCGTTCGCGTAGATGCCCCACTGGGTGAAGTAGGCCGTCTTGACGCCACCGCTGGTGGCCGCTTGTGCCTGTTGGGGCGGCCCGGCCGTCGCGATCAGGCCGGCGGCGGCGAGGAGGGCGGTGGCGGCGACGATGGCCGGGGTGGCGAGGGTGCGCAGTCGACTCATGGGCGGTCCTCCGGGGGCTGAATCAGTGCACGGGTGTCCAGCGCGAAGCGTTCTGCGTGAAACTTAGTTAAAGACGCTTCGAAAGGAACCGTAGCCGGTCGCCGCCGATTGGTCGCGGGGTCGTACTGGCGGATTACCGCTGCTGACGGAAAGCCGACAGATCCCTTTGTCCACAGGGTTTCGACTCATTCCGGGCAGGCCCGGAAAGCACGGCACCTTCTAGGGCATGGACAACGTTTCTTTGCTGCCGGCGTCGCCAGTGCTGCTGGCCACGGCCGACGAGATGCTGCTCGACGACCTGCTCCGCCTCGCCGCGGCCGCCGAGGTGACCCCGCGAGTGGAGCGGGACCTGCTCGGCCTGCGCCGCTGCTGGCAGTCCGCCACCCTGGTGGTGGTCGGCCAGGACTTCATCGACCCTCTCGCCCGCACCCAGCCCGTACGCCGCCCAGGGGTCGTCGTGGCCGGTGTGGATGCCGAGGACGCCGGGCTTTACCGCCGCGCACTGGCGATCGGCGCCGAGGGTGTCTTCCTGCTCCCCGGGGAAGAGGCGGCGCTCGGGGACAAGTTCGCCGACACGCTGGACGGTGGAGTTCGTGCCGCGACCACCCTGGCCTTCGTCGGCGGGTGTGGTGGCGCGGGGGCGACCACGCTGGCCGCGGCGGTGGCGGTGACCGGCAGTAGACGGGGACTCCGGACGATGTTGATCGACGGCGATCCACTGGGCGGTGGTATCGACCTTGCCCTCGGCAACGAAACTGATCGGGGATCGCGATGGCCGGAACTGCTGAACGCGGCCGGGCGGGTCAGCGCGGCCGCCTTGCGTTCTGCGCTGCCCTTGGTCGAAGGGCTTGCCGTGCTGTCCTGGGATCGCTCCGAGGTGACCTCGCTACCGCCCGAGGCGATGCGCTCCGTGCTCGGGGCCGCTCAACGCAGCAGTGATCTGGTGGTCGTCGATCTCCCTCGGCGCGCCGATCCCGCGGCTGAGGAGGCCTTTGTCCGGGCGACCGCCACGCTGGTGGTGGTGCCACGGGATGTTCGGTCCTGCGCCGCCGCCGCGCGACTGGTCGGCCCGCTGCGCCAGGTTGCCGGTGATCTGAGGGTGGTGGCTCGGGAGCCTGGTCTCAGTGGGCTGTCGGCGGTTGACGTGGCGGATCATCTGAAGTTGCCGCTGGCGGCGAAGTTGGCGTTCGATGACGACCTCCGCGGGCTGATGGACCAGGGGCGCTTCGATCCGCGGCCGCGAGGAGCACTCGGGCGGACCGCGACCGATCTGCTGGACTTGTTCGGCCTGTCCGAATCGCTGGCGGCATGAACGTCCCGGCCGAGCTCCTCGAACGGGTCCGGGGGACCCTTGCCTCCCAGGGATCCGAGCCGACACCTGCCCGGGTCGCGGCCGCGCTGCGTGCGGATGGCGGCGTCTTCGGCGATTCGACTGTGCTGGCGGTGGTTGCCGCTCTCCGCCGGGAGGCGCTCGGTGCAGGCCCACTGGACGGGTTGCTCTCGGAACCAGGCATCACCGACATCCTGGTGAACGGACCGAACGAGGTCTATGTCGATCGCGGTTCGGGCCTCGAGCGGATCACGTTGCGCACCGGCGACGAATCCGCAGTACGGCGGTTGGCTACTCGGCTCGCCGCTGCGGCAGGTCGTCGTTTGGATGACGCGACCCCGTATGTCGATGTCCGGTTGCCTGATGGGACTCGCTTTCACGCCGTGCTGTCTCCGGTCGCCGCGCCTGGGACCTGTCTGTCGTTGCGGGTGCCGTCGCGCAAGGTCTTCGGGTTGGAGGATCTGGTGGCGGCCGGTTCGCTGCCCGCTGCTGGGGTCCCGGTGCTACGCGATCTGCTGGATGCCCGGCTGGCCTTCCTGATCAGCGGAGGTACCGGTACTGGGAAGACGACGTTGCTGAATTCGTTGCTGTCCCTGGTGGACGGGTCCGAGCGGATGGTCGTCGTCGAGGACGCTAGCGAGCTCCGGCCGGACCACCCGCATGTCGTCCGCTTGGAGGCGCGGCCGCCGAACGTGGAGGGAACCGGCGAGATCACGTTGAGGGAGCTGGTCCGGCAGGCGTTGCGGATGCGGCCGGATCGGCTGGTGGTCGGAGAGGTCCGGGGAGCTGAGGTGGTGGATCTGCTGAGTGCACTGAACACGGGGCACGAGGGCGGCTGCGGGACGGTCCACGCGAACTCGGCGTCCGACGTACCGGCGCGGCTTGAGGCGCTGGGTTCTCTTGCGGGGTTGGGCCGAGACGCGCTGCACAGTCAGTTGTCGTCGGCGTTGCATGCGGTGATCCACCTAGTCCGCGGGCCGGACGGAGTGCGGCGGGTCGCGGAGATCCGGGTGGTCGGACGGGCGGTGGACGGGCTGGTAGTGACGTTGCCTGCCGTGCGCTTCGCTCCTGGAGGCAAAGTCGAACTGACAGACAACGCCACCCGCTTCACCAAGCTGCTCGCAGGTGCCGCATGAAGTCTGTCTTCGCCGGAGGCGACACCCCACCCCTGATCGCCGGAAGCGAGGCACCGGCTCTGATCGCGGGTCTGATGATCTTCGTCGTCGCCGTCGCACTACTGCCGCGCCGCGGCCGAGGCCTCCACCGCCTGGCCGCCGCGGCAGGCGATGCACGCCGCCGCACGACGCTTGTGCGCTCTGGCTCGCGACGAACGGCGGGTGCTGATGCAGCACTCGCGCGATCCGCCGGGCGACTGCCGTCCAGTGGTGCTGGGGACCTAGCGCGATCCGCCGGGCGGCGGCTGGCGATGCTCGCTTCGCTCGTGATCGTCGCCGTGGTTGTCGCGCTGTCGCTCAGTCCGCAGTTGGTTGTCTCCGTGCTGGCCGTTGGGTTGATCGTCGCTGTCGTCGTCCATCAGCGCGTGAGGTCTCGGCGTCGTCGCGATGCCGCCTCCCGGCGCTCGCGAATCATCGAGGCCTGCGATGTTCTCGCAGCCGAACTAGCTGCGGGCCGTCCTCCGCGAGATGCTTTGGAGGGCGCCGCCACGATCTGTCCGGAGTTGCAGGTGGCCTCGGCCGCGGCACGGCTCGGCGGCGACGTACCGGCTGTTCTGGAGCTCGCCACCGAACCACCGGGAGCCGAGGGATTGCGAGCCCTGGCAGCAGCCTGGCGCGTGGCCGATGAGTCAGGCGCCGCCTTCGCCGCGATCGTGGAACGACTGGCCGAGGCACTCCGCGCGGAAGAGTCAGTCCGCCGTCAGATCTCGACGAACCTCGCCAGCACTCGTGCGACCGCACGTCTGCTGGCCGTGCTTCCACTCTTCGGCACAGGACTCGGCTACGCCCTGGGCGCGGACCCTCTCGCCTTCCTCACCTCCACCCCACCCGGTTGGCTCTGCCTCTTCCTGGGCCTGTCGCTGGCGATTGCCGGCCTCCTCTGGACCGACCGCCTAGCGTCCACGCCCAATGACTGACCAGTCTGCGGCGGCCTCCGCGCTCGTGTCGGCTTTGACGGCTGCGCTGGCCGTTGCGTTCGTGCTACCCGGTCGGCCAGGGCCGCGCCGTTTGGTCAGCCGCCGTGGATTCATCGCGGGCCGATGGGCTCTTCCCGACGGCCTCAAAGCCAAGCCGGTGCCGCCGGCCGCACGCCGACTGCACCGAAGGGCGGCCATAGTCGTAGCCGTCGCCTGCCTCCTCTTGCTCGGCCTCCCCTGGGGGTTGGGCCTTGGCGGCTTGGCGTACTTCGGAATCCCCGTCGTCTTGAGTCGGCTCGAACCGGCAGCGGTCCGCAGGCGATCGGAGCGCATAGTCGCGGATCTCCCGCTTGCGGTTGACCTGCTCGCGGCCTGCTTGCGCGCCGGTCGCCCACCACAAGCCGCGGTTGGCACTGTCAGTAGAGCGTTGAGCGGACCTCTTGCCGAGCTACTCGCCGAAGTGGGGCATCGGCTGAACCTGGGCACTGACCCGATCGACGCCTGGTCCGGTGTCCTTGCCGAACCGGCCTGCGCGAGCCTGGCCCGTGCCGTTCAGCGAGCACTCCGCTCGGGGACACCGCTCGCAAGAACTCTCGAGCACTTGGCCGGCGACGCCCGCCTAGCTCGTCGCTGGAGCGCCGAGGAACAGGCCCGAACCATAGAGACCACCTCGGTCCTACCCCTCGGCATCTGCTTCCTGCCGGCCTTCATCCTGCTGGGGGTGATCCCGACCATCGCCAGTTCTCTGACCGGCCTCCTCGATCAGTTCACCTGAGGGCCGGGTCGTCCTCGGGCCGATCCGCAGCTTCCAGGAGTGCCTCCGCTACGGCGGTGCGGGCATAGAGAACCGATCGGCCGACCCGATGAGGAGTGACGAGTCCTCCCGATCGGAGGGTGCCCAGGTGCTGCGATACGCCACCGGCGGACATCCCGGTGCGCGTTGCCAGCTCTGTGGTGGAGCGCGGTGTATCCAGCTGGGCAAGCAGTTCAGCCCGCGACCGCCCCAGTACTCCGGCGATGCCGGCTGAGGCAGTTCGCGAGGAGTTGGCCCACAGCGTGGCGACTCCACGAGCGGGATAGGTGAGCGTGGGCTGCCAGGGCGGAATCGTGCTCGAGAAGACCGTCGGCCAGACGAACGCGGACGGCGTCATCAGCAACCCCTCGCCGGCCAGATTCCGGACGCCGTGGAACCGGCGGTGCTTGATGGACAAGGACCCGTTCCGCCATTTCACCGACTCGGCGAGGTCCTCGAAGAGCCCGGTGTGACCCGCCTGCCCCAACCGGCGTCCGCGGTACAGCAGATCGCTTTCCAGCAGGGCGCGGATCCGTCCCCAGTGTGGAGCGATCGCCAGTTCCCAGTAGGTCTGCAGTTGCTCGGCGAGACGTTCGAGGCCGGCTTCGGGATCGGAGTACAGGTCGGCGACGGCTGCGGACGGTAGGTCCTCGGGTCTGGCTGGTCGAAGGCGCCGCGGTAGCGAGGCCTCTGCCAGGGAGCCGATGGGGTGCTTGCGCGCGTAGCTCAGTACGTCGAGGTCGGTGCGGAGCTGGCTTGCCGAGACCCGGCGTAGGGCGCTGAGATCCGCCGTCAGATCGGGGAGTGGGCTCCGTGGGGGTGGGGTGAGGAAGTCGGCCATGTACCAGACCTGTGGATCGACCAGGTCGAAGAGCAGGCCGAGGTCGACGCCGGCCCGGTCGATCCGCGCCTTGGTCAACTGTGCCCATTCCTGATGGAACGTCTGCGAGCGTGGCGTCCTCAGCAGCCGGATGCTCGCGACGATCTCCCACAGCGGCGACACCGCCAGCCGCGTCCTGGCCAGGTCCTCGACTGTGAAGGTGATCGTCAGCATCTGCCTGTCCTCGTCGATTTAGCTCAGCCTGAATCATTTCAGATCGGCGGTCCGTCCTCTGCACGATGGCCGTTCCGATGAGAGGAACGGTCAGGATGGACTATCGATCGACACTGAAGATCGGCGAACTGGAAGTGCACCGGCTGGGCTTCGGCGCGATGCGGTTGACCGGCTATCGGCCGCAAGCCGATCGAGCCGAGGCGCTGAGGGTCGCGCGGCGGGCCGTTGAGCTGGGCATCGACTTCATCGATACCGCGGACGCCTATGGCATCGGCGCCAACGAGGAGTTGCTCGCCGAAGCTCTTCACCCGTACGCCGACGAGTTGGTGATCGCGACCAAGATCGGGCATACCCGTCCTTCACCGGGCGAGTGGATTCCGCTGGGAAGGCCCGAGTATCTGCGGCAGGCAACTGAACTGAGCTTGCGACGACTGAAGGTTGAGCGGATCGATCTGCTCCAGTTGCATCGCATCGACAAAGCCGTTCCGTTGGCGGATCAGCTGGGTGCGCTGGCGCAACTGCAGGACGAGGGGAAGGTCCGGCACCTTGGACTGTCGGAGGTGACGGTCGCGCAGTTGCAGGAGGCTCGCAGGCAGATCGACGTGGTCAGCGTGCAGAACCGCTACAACCTCACCGATCGAGAGCACGAAGGCGTTCTCGACCACTGTGCCGAGGAAGGAATCGCCTTCATTCCTTGGCTTCCCATCGCCAGTGGCGACCACGCCAATTCTCCGGTGCTGGCAGCGATCGCGGCCGAGGTCGGAGGTACGGCGGCGCAGGTGTCGCTGGCGTGGTTGCTGCACAGATCACCTGTGGTGGTTCCGATTCCCGGGACGAGTTCGGAGCAGCACTTGGTCGAGAACGCGGAGGCGGCGGGGCTCCGGTTGTCCGAATCTCAGTTCGCACGACTGGCCGCTATCGGCTGAAAGCGAGCTGGGGCGAGAGTTGTCCCCAGGTTGAAAACTCCTTCTGTACAAGGGCTCTGACGACGGCACCTTGTCAGTGAGTCGCTCGGAGAAGCCGTGCGGCAGACCAGGAGGTTCGACATGTCCAAGATGCTGGTGCCCGCGCGCCCCTTTCCCGGCTTCAAGCCCCGCCACACCCGCATCCGCAAGCGCACCGAGCGCGGTGCGGCGACCGCCGAGTACGCCGTCAGCATCGTCGGCGCCTGTGGTTTCGCCGGCATTCTCGCTGCCCTGCTGCAGTCCGACGTGATGATGAACGTGCTGAAGGCGATCATCAACTTCGCCCTGAAGGCCGCCGGCGTGGACGGCATCCAGGTCTGATCCGGCCGGAGCAGGCCCGGCCGCGGCAACCCCTCAGGCCTCGGCCGGGCCTCTCCCCGCAGAGGAGGTGGAGCGATGAAGCTCTCATCACTACGTCGACGAAGCTGCCGGTGCGAGGGCGGGACGGTCACGGTTGAACTGGCGATGGTCCTTCCGGTGCTGATGGCAACGATCGTCGCCGGGCTCTGGGCGGTCGGCCTGGTGATCTCGAACATCCGTTGTGTGGACGGAGCCCGCGATGCTGCCCGCGCCGTGGCCAGAGGAGAGTCCGCAGAGACAGCTCAACAACTCGGACTGCGTGCGGCGCCGTCGGGAGCTGCCATCGAGATCAGCCACGACGGCTCGGACGTCAGAGTGATAGTGACTGCGAAGGTCGACCCGAAGTCCGCTGTCTTCGGCGGCTTTCCCACAGTCCCGATCACCTGCCACGCAACCGTCCAGGCCGAACCCGCCGAAACCCAAGCGCCATGAGTAGCGACGAGCGTGGGAGCGCCAGCTTGCTGGCGGTCGGGGTGGCGCTTCTGCTGCTGGGCGCGGGGCTGGTCGGTGCGTTGTGGGCGGCGGTGTCGTTGGGCAGCCATCGGGCAACGTCGGCCGCGGACCTGGCTGCTCTCAGCGCAGCCCAAGCCGTTCAGTCAGGAGCATTCGACCCCTGCGCGTCGGCCCGTCGCATCGCCGCGGACCAGCAGGTCGAACTCCGAGAGTGCGCAGTTGAAGGCGAGCTCGTCTCAGTGACGGTGGCAGTGCGGCTCGAGCTGGGCGCAATCGGTTCGCCCGCAGCAACGGCCGAAGCACGTGCCGGACCGATCGACAGGCGGGCCGGAACAGGTGAAACAGGTGGAGAGCGGGGAGGTGGAGACTGGGTGGGTGACGGATGACGGGGTTCAGTTGATCGTGGTGGATGCGGCCAACGTGGTCGGGTCGCGGCCTGATGGGTGGTGGCGTGATCGTGCCGGGGCTGCACGCCGGCTGCTTGTGAAGCTGACCAAGCTCGAGTTCCGGCTCGACGAACCAGCCGAGGTGGTGGTCGTCCTGGAGGGCGCGGCCCGCGCGGCGCTCGATGCGGGGTCGGCAGCGGGCACGGGCTCGGCTTCGGGCGCGCGCGGGGGCTCGGGGTCGGCAGCGGGTTCGGGTGGAGGGGAGGTGGATCCGGAGCTTGGTGATCTTCGGGTGGTGGCGGCTAGTGGGTCGGGGGATGACGCGATTGTCGCGGTGGTTGCCGAGGCTGTGGCTGCTGATTCGCACCGGACCATCACCGTTGTCACCGCCGACCGTGGTCTCCGCGATCGGGTCGAGGAGCACGGCGCCCGGACCGTCGGCCCCCGCTGGCTCTGGAACTACCTCGACGAATAGCCCGACTGACCGCGCGCGGTCAGTCGTAGAGCCAGCCGTTGCGTTCGGCGATGGTGATGGCATCGGCTCGGGTGCGAGCGCCGGTTTTGCCGATGGCTGACCAGAGGCGGGTTCGGACCAGGCGTTCGGAGACGGCCAGCTTCTGTGCCATGGTGGCGACCGAACCACCGTCGCGGGCGGCTCGGAGGGTGTCCGTTTCGCCAGTGGTCAGAGGGGTGTCGACATACAGCAGGGTCTCCGCGGCCAGGTTGGCGTCGACGACCCGGAGTCCGAGGTGGACCCGGCGTACGGCGTCGGCGAGCTGGGGGGCGGGGCCGCCTTTCAGGGCGAAGCCTTTGGCGCCGGCTTCCAGGCCGCGACGGAGATGGCCGGGGCGGCCGTAGGTGGTGAGCATGACGACGCGGCACTCCGGCATCAGGGTCCGCAGTTCGGTGGTCACGTTGATGCTGTCGTAGCCCGGTCCGCCCGCATCCAGCAGCGCGACGTTGGCCCGGTACCGCTTGGCGGCGGCCACCACGTCGTCGGTGCGCTTGAGTTCGGCGACGACCTCCAGGTCTCGTTCGCGTTCCAGACCGCTTCTGAGGACGCCTCGGCTGAGGATCTGGTCGTCGACCAGCAACAGCCGGATGCGGTCGGGCAAACGAGCCTCCGGGATGGCCGTCCGGGCGCCGGGGAAGTGCGTCCGGGAGGAGATGGGCAGGACTTCGGTTCCAGATCATGGAGGCACACGTCACATGCCGTCCACATCAACGCGGTATCTCTACCAGATTGCGACCAGATCGCGACCGTACCGAACCAACGCTCACCCCGCCGAATCCGATCGCCCCAACGCGCCGACCAAACTGCCCGCCTGTGTCAGGAGGAGAGGGCGATGAAACGGCCGGTGTGGTCGACGAGGACGTGACCGCCGGGCTGGGTGACGGGCAGCGTCTCGGCCGAAGTCCGGACCGGTCGGCGAGCGCCGTCAGGGGCGATGAGCACGGTGTTCGGGGCGCCCAGGGCGACGAATTCGTTGTCATTACGGAGCAGAACGGGTTCGTTGTAGCCGGCGGAGATCGCGGTGCGCCCGGCGGCCAGACCTGCCATCACGGCTGCTGGGAGTTCATCGGCACCCTCGGCAGCGGCGTCGACCGCGATCCAGGTGGTCGGCGTGCCCGGCGGAGTCAGCGAGGACGGGTTATGCCAGTCGCTGCCACCGATCGGGGTCGTCGTACCGAGGCCCCAGGCCTGCCACCAGGCGATCGGTCCGCCCCAACGACGGTCGAGCCACGACGAGTGCCAGACCTCGGCCAGACCTGGATGGGAAGGCAACGGCTGCCGCCAGGAACAGTCACCACCGAGCGGATGGTTGATCGACAGCAACCCACCTCGCGCGGAGACCTCGGCGACCCAGGTGGCGGCCGGGCGGCGGAAGTCGATCGCGCCGATGGCGCCGAACGCGTTCGCATGTCCCGACTCCGTGGTCACCTCCTGACCCGGCAGCAGTCCGATCCCGAAGCGCTTGCCGACGGCAGGCAGTTCGAGGTGATGCGACACCGTGTTGTGATCGGTGACGGCCAGCAGGTCCAACCCGGCAGCCACGCCGAGCGCCGCGAGGTTCGCCACCGGGGTCGATCCGTCAGAGTGCAGCGAGTGGGCATGGAAGTCTGCCGCCACCCATCGCAACCCGTCCGCAGCCGGCAGCGAGCGCCGCGGCGGCCGAGCCGGTACTGCGACAGCGTCCGTCGCGGCGATGTACTCCGACAGTCCGGGGATCTCGGACACGGGTCCAGTGCTCGCCTCGACGACCAGTTCAACGCCCTCGACCGGCACCCGGTGCAATCCGATCACCACCCACCATGTGCCCGGCTCCAAATCGCCAGCGAGGTACCCCGGTGTGGCAGCCTCAGGAGTGATCGCAAACGCCTGCCGGGCACCGCCGGACCATCCGCGCCAGCCGTTCGCACCCTCGCAGCCGAGGTCGATCACGGCATCCTCGACCGGCGGCACAGTCAAGGTGACGGACAGCCCGGCACACCCGGGTGGCACGTCGACCGGCAGCGAGTGCCAGACCGACTCCGCCCGGTCGTCGAGGGTCCACCGCTGGGTGTAGGTCGTGACGGCCATCAGGCGACAGCGGTGGGTTGGCGGGCGAGCAGTTCGCCGGACTCCTTGTCGTAGAGCAGCACCCGCTGCTCGGGCGCGGTCAGGACCACCGGAGTACCGGCTGCCGGTTCGTCTTCCTCGGGCACGGTGACGCCGATCAGCGTGCCGCCGCAGTCGACCGATACCAGCGACGAGGTGCCGAGGTTCTCCGCCACCACCACGGTGCCACGGATCGAGGGACCGTCCACGTCCCGGGTCGACAGCGTCAGGTACTCCGGCCGGATGCCGACCGTCACGTCCGCCCCGGCCGGTACGGAACCAGTGGCCGCAGGCAACGAACCACCCGGCACCGAGACCGCACTACCGGACGCCGAGACCGAGCCGGCGGCGACGGACCCGTCCAGCAGATTCATCGGCGTCGACCCGATGAAGTTCGCCACGAAGGTGTTCGTCGGCCGGGCGAAGACCTCCCGTGGGCTGCCGAGTTGCCGCAGCTTCCCGGCCTGCATCACCGCGATCCGGTCGGCCAGGGCCAGCGCCTCGGCCTGGTCGTGGGTGACGAAGACGGTGGTGATGCCGAGATCCCGTTGCAGCTTCTTCAGGAACGTCCGGGCTTCCAGCCGGAGCCGCGCGTCCAGGTTGGACAACGGCTCGTCGAGCAGCAGCACCTTGCCCTCGGACGCGATCGCCCGGGCCAGCGCGACCCGCTGCTGCTGACCTCCGGAGAGCTGCCCGGGCCTGCGCTCGAGCAACCCCTGCAGTGAGAGTTCACCGGCCGTTCGTTCCGCTGTCGCAGTACGGGTTGATGCCGCGACGCGGCGGACCTTCAACGGGTAGGTGATGTTCTCCGAGACCGTCATGTGCGGGAACAAGGCGTAGTCCTGGAAGACCATGGCGACGCCACGCTTGCCCGGTTCGAGCCGGGTCACGTCGGCGGAGTCGATCCGGACGGTCCCCTCGGTCGCGTTCTCCAGACCCGCGATGGTCCGCAGCAGCGTGGTCTTGCCGCAACCGGACGGACCGAGCAGGGCGAAGAACTCGCCGTCGGCCACGCTCAGGTCCAGCCCGTCGACGGCGCGCACGCCGTTCGGGTAGACGGTCGCCAGGCCGTCGATGTCGATACCCGCCATCAGCTCTCGAACCCTCCTTGACTCAGCATCCCTTCGTGCCTCAACTTTTGATCCCTCCGTGAAAGCGGAACCCGTACCGCGAGTTCACCAGCAGATACAGCACGACGACCGGGATCGAGAACAGCAGGGCGAAGACCGGCAGGATCTGCAGGTTGACGCTGCCACCCTCGTCGGTGAAGGTCTGCATCAGCACCGGCCCCGGCTGCTTCTCGATCGAACGGATCAGCAGGAAGGGCACCAGGAAGTTGCCCCAGGAGTTCACGAACGCCCAGACCATGATGGTCGCCAGCCCCGGCCGGGCCACCGGGATCACGACATCCCGCAGGATCTGCAGGGTGGACGCGCCGAACACCCGCGCCGACTCCTCGTACGACTTCGGCACCGCGTCGACGAAGTCCTTCAGGATGAAGATCGCCGCCGGCAACAGGCCACCGGTCATCACCAGCGCGACCCCGAACCGCGAGTCGATCAGCCCGAGCTGGAACATCATCACGAAGATCGGCACCATCGCGGCGGTCCCGGTGACCACCGAGGACAACAGCAGCAGCCCGTAGAGCAACGCGTCGCGGCCAGGGATCCGCACCCGCGACAGCGCGTAGCTCGCCAGTGCGGCAAAGGCCGTCACCGCCACCGCGGTGGTCACGCAGATCAGCAGCGAGTTCACCATCGAATGCATCGCGTACGGATGCGAGAACGTCTTGCGAAAGTTCTCCAGCGTCCAGTCCGGCCAGTGCACGCCGAGTCCGGGGTTGGCGTCGAACGGAGCCGAGGCGATCCACAGCATCGGTACCGCGAAGAACAGCGTGATCGCACAGATCAGCGTGTAGAAGCCGATCCGGCGTACGACGTAGGTCGGCGTCATGAGCGCTTCCTCAGCAGCCGCAGGTAGAGCAGCGCGACCAGCAGGTTCACCAGCAGCAGCAGGAACGAGATCGCCGACGAGTAGCCGAGCTCACCGCCCTGCAACGCCACGTTGTAGATGTAGACGGGCACCGTCTCGGACTCGTGGTTCGGTCCGCCCTTGGTGAGCAGGAACGGCGAGAAGTCGTTCGCGGTCCACAGCGAGATCAGCAGCGTGTTGGTCAGCACGTGCCCGCGGATGTGCGGGAAGACCACGTCGCGCAAGGTCTGCCAGCCGGACGCCCCGACCATCCGGGCCGACTCCAGTTGTGACGGCGGCACCGCCTGCAGCGCGGACGAGTACAACATCATCGAGAACGCCGTACCGCGCCAGGTGTTGAACAAGATCAGGCAGACCATCGGGTAGTCGATCAGCCAGGCCGTGCCCTGCGTACCGAGGATGCTGTTCAGCGTGCCGGTGTCCCGGTCGAAGAAGGCGATCCACAGGTACGCCACCACCGTCGACGGCAGGATCCAAGCGAGCAGGACCAGGGCCTCGACCGTACGGCGAACAGCGGGCCGGGCCCGGCGCATCGTCCAGGCCAGTGCGAAACCGAGGATGTTCTGCCCGATGATCGCCGAGCCGAGGACGAACAGCAGGGTCAGCCAGAGCGCGTTGTGGAACAGGGCGTCGTTCAGGGCCTTCGTGTAGTTCGACAACCCCACGATCGACGGGGAGGCGGCCTCGAGTCCGGTCAACCTGTAGTTCGTGATGCCGATGTAGATGGTCCAGATCGCCGGGAAGACCAGGAAGGCCCCGATCAGCAACAGGGCCGGCGCCAGGAAGCCGAGGGCGCGGGTGACGCCCAGCCCGGCGACGTCCTGGGCCGGACCACGTACCCGCGCCGGCTTCACCGGCGCGGGTCCTGTCGTGGTCGCCATCAGTTGCTGGTGACCTTGTCCTTGCTGCCGGCAGCAGCCTCGACAGCGGTCTCGTAGGTCTTCGCGGCGGCGTCCGTGGACTTACCGCCCACCACGTCCGCGGTGGCCTGCTGCAGCGCGGCGGAGATCTTCGGGTACTCCGCCAGACCCGGCCGGTACTGCGTGATCGGCAGCACCTTGGTCGCGACGAAGTTCAGCATCGGGTCACCGGCCAGGACCTTGGCGTTGACGTCCGTCCGCTGGGTGATCTTGGCGGCACCGTCCAGGGAGGACTCGACCATCTCGGCCGAGTTCATGAACTGCAGCAACTCCCAGGCCTGCTGCGGGAACTTCGTGTTCGGGTTGATCGCGACCGCCCCGCCACCGGACATCGAGACGAAGTTCTGGCCCTTGATGCCACCGCCAGGCTTGCTCGCGGGGATCAGCGCGTAGCCGACAGCGGTGTCGCGGTCGGCCATCTTGGCGACACCCTCCTTGGGCTCGACCACGCTGCGCCAGAAGTAGTCGCCCTCGAGCAGGATGCCGATCTTGTTCGCGGCGAACTCGGCGAACGACTTGTCCCGGCCCTTGGCCTCGCGCTGCAGCACGGGGTCACCGAGACCGCCGCCGTAGATGCTCTTGTAGAAGTCCAGCACCTGACGGATCTGGGTGCTGTTGCCGAGCCACTTGCCGTCGGTGTTGATGGTGGCACCCGTGCCGACCAGCAGCGGCAGTACGCCCTGCATGGTGGTCGCCTCGCCCATCGCCGTACCGGCGTTGATCTGCACCGGGGTGACACCCGGCAGCTTCTTCAGGGCCTGGGCCGCCTTGGTGATGTCGTCCCAGGACTGCGGCTGCCAGTCGGCCGGCAGTCCGGCCTGGGTGAACAGCTTCTTGTTGAAGTAGAGCACCCGGCCGTCACTGCCGCCCGGGACGCCGTACCGCTTGCCGTCGAACATGCCGAGCTGCTGGACCGACTCGGGGATCTGCGTCCAGCCGTCCCAGCCGTCCACCTTCGCGGCGTCGCCGACGGTGTCGGTCAGCGGCTTGATGTAGCCGGCCTGGGCGAACTCGCCGACCCAGATGCCGTCGATGTTGATCAGGTCCGGACCGGACTTGTTCGACAGGTCCAGGGACAGCTTCTGCTTGTAGACCTCGTCGTCGGAGCCGTCACCCTGGAACTTCACCGTGACGTCCACGCCCTTGGCCTTCTGCGCCTCGACGAACTTCGGGATCAGCACGTCCTGCGTCCAGGTGGCGCCGGCGCTGTTCTTGCCGCCCTTCACGGAGTTCGAGCCGATCGTCAGCTCGACCGTCTTGGCGTCGGCGTTGCGGTTCGCGTCCTGGTCGCCGCTGTCGGAGTCCGACGACCCCAGACAACCGGTCAGCAGGACGAGGGCGGCCGAGCCGAGAACGGCCAGCCGGGACATGCGCGAGATTCGTCGCATCAGGGGAGCTCCTTGCGGGGTCAGTGCAGCCAGTGCCGGTCCACCTTGGCACTCGGAAACGACTATGTGAAGACTTTTGGTCGGAGCGTAGGAAAACGTTGTCACGGGAGGCCCGTGGCCACTGCGTACGGTGATCGGGGCCGACAGCCCCTTATCGCAGCAAGCCGACCTCCCGTCAAGTTCGATGCGGGCGGCAAGCTTTGCGGAATAGTTAAAGCTAACTCGCAGTTCCATCACAAGAAGTATCTGCCTAGATACAGACCGTGATTGGGCGGAGTAGCGTCAGCGTCGATCGATCACTGGATCGGAGGTGACGGACATGCTCGGCGACCTTCTCGGTGACCTTCTCGGTTGGCACCACCACTGGCACCACTGGCACAACTGCTGGTGGTGAGGCGCGGCGGTGACTGAAGGCCTCCGCTGACGCGCAAGCAGCGGAAACCGCGTGACTTCACCAAGCCGAAGAGAGAGAAAAGCGACCGGCCCCGACATCGTCGGGGCCGGTCGTTGTTGGTGCGTGGTCCTGCTTCGTCAGCGCTGGGCCAACTGCATCATCTGCTTCGGCAGCACCGAGATCTGGCTCGGGACCGGGGTCTTGCCCCGGACCAGTTCCAGCAGGCTGGAAGCGGCCTTCGCGATCGGCAGTGGCAGGGCCAGGCCCAGTGAAGCCAGCAGCGCGTTCACGAGTGCCAGAACCGCACCCAGGATGTCCAGGCCCGGCAGCGGCAGTGCGCTCCAGCCCTGGGTCGGCGACCCGGCGGCCGACTGGATGCCGGTCGGCTGGGCCTGCTTGGACTTGCCCTTGCCCATCAGCGAGCTCAGTGCGAGTCCGTTCGCGGCGTTGACGAACGTGCCGTCCGCCTCGTCGTAGGTCCACGTCTGTCCGTCACCTTCGCGGCAGGGCAGGACCAGTACCGGCGCATCGGCCGGGGTTTTGACCAGGTCCGCGCCGGTGTCCAGGCAGGCTCCGGTCTCGGCAAGGGCGCCACCGACGCTCTTGCTCATCGCGACCTGCAGCTGGCCGGACTCGGTGTAGACCCACTGCTGGGTCCGGCCTTCCTTGCCTGGTGCGCAGGCCATCATCACGCCCATCGGGACCTTCTCGGCCGCGACGAAGGTGAGGCAGTAGCGCGTGTCGGCGCGGCTCGCGATCTGCTTCGCCACACCCACCTCGACGCCCGGCTGGCTGACCGCTACCGGCTCGGGTGCCGGCACCGCGGCCTGTGCGGGAACGGCTGTGGCCAGAGCGACGCTGACGGCGAGAACCGCCACACCGGTGCGACTCAACAATCTACGGATGATCAAGACAACCTCCAGAGGTCGTGCCATCTCGCGGCGTCAGGTCGTCGGGACCCCATCGCGTCGAGCAGGCCGGTACTCCGGGGAGCCGCGAACCCACCCCTTGCGCTGGGGGTGCGGTGCGGGTCGATCCCCCGTGAGGAGGCGGTGTGGCCCGGAAGGCCGACAGTGACTCAACGCGACGTTGACGCCACGACCAGTAATGCACAGGTGCGTCGGAGGTGGTTACGGTCAACCGGTGGAACTTGATGCCATTGGCAACTAACTGCCAATCCGAGATTGTTGCGGAGGGCATCGAAATCCGGATGCGCCGTCCCCGTGCTGTGGCTGTGTACTGGCTGTACCCGGATCGAGATACTCAGTGTGGCTGCTTGTTTTCGGTGCCATCGGCAACAGTATGGCGTTCGGTCGCGAGCCGGTCCTCGGCGGTGCCTTCGCCGGTCCGCAGCCGTTCGCGGGCCGTCGCGACCCGGTCGTCGTCGGCGACCGGCGTCGGCTCGCCGGCCGGGGCGTCGGCTGAACGGCCGTCCGCGACGTCGACCTCGGTGGACGAGGGGACCGGGGATGCCGCGGCCTGCTGGCGGAGTTCCCTGACCTCCTTGTGCCGGCGGTAGCCGCGGCCAAGTCCCTTCTTCGTCAACCAAAGACCGGCGATCAGGGCGACGCCCGCCGCGGCGCCCAGGAAGAACACCGTCGGCACGATCACGCCGAAGTCGACCCCGAACACCTCGAGGGTGGTCGAGTCGCTGGAGGAGACCGAGACGCCCAGACCGAAGACGACGGCGAGGACGATCAGGACGATTCCGAGAACGACCATGATTTGCTGCCTTTCTTCCAGCAGCGACTGCTGGAACGTTCAGGCCTCACTGCCGAGGAGAGCTGCGAGCAGCGCCACCGCGCCGCTTTTGTCGAGTGGGTTGTTCTGGTTCCCACATTTGGGCGACTGTACGCACGAAGGGCACCCCTCTGTGCATTCACAGTGTGCGATCGCCTCCCGGGTCGCGGTCAACCACTCGCGCGCGGCGGCGTACCCGTGTTCCGCGAATCCCGCCCCGCCCGGGTGCCCGTCGTACACGAAGACGGTGAGGCGGCCGGTGTCCGCGTGCTTGGCCGTGGAGACGCCGCCGATGTCCCAGCGGTCGCAAGTGGCGAACAGCGGCAGCAGTCCGATCGAGGCGTGCTCGGCCGCGTGGGCTGCTCCTGGTACGTCGTCCAGCCCGAGCCCGGCGACCAGGTGATCCGGCACGGTCCACCACACGGCCTTGGTCCGCAGCTTCCGCTCGGGCAGGTCCAGCGGCTGCTCATCCAGGACGTCGCCCGTGACCAACTGCTTCCGCTGGAACGAGATCACCTGGTTCGTCACCTGGACCCATCCCCGGCAGAGCTCCGCGGCGCCCCAGGCCGTGGTGTCCTCGGTGGCCAGGATGCTGATCTCGGTGACGTCCCGGGCGAAGGTGGTGTAGTCGGGCGAGGCCTGCTCGACGATCGCGGCGTGGTTCTCCAGGTCGAGTGAGCGAACCAGGTACGACTCGCCGGCGTGCACATAGACAGCCCCGGCATGCACGCTCGCATGGGCCGAGCCGCCGTCGACCGTGCCCAGCAGGCGCCCGGTCAGGTCCTCGACGATCTGCACCGTCTTACCACCGGCAGAGCGGATGTCGATCGCGTCGACCGCCCGGTCGCGCCGCGTCCAGAACCACCCGTGCGGCCGCTCCCTCAGCAGACCCTGCTTGACCAGCTGGGCGATCACCCTCTCGGTGGTCACGCCGAAGATCTCGTAGTCGGCGGGTGTCAGTGGCAGCTCCTGCGCGGCCGCGCACAGCTGTGGTCCCAGCACGTAGGGGTTCTCCGGGTTGAACACAGTCGCTTCGACAGGCCGCCCGAAGATCGCTTGCGGGTGCCGGACCAAGTACGTGTCCAGCGGATCATCCCGAGCCACCAGCAAGGCCAATGCGTCGCCACCGGAGCGCCCGGCCCGTCCGGCCTGTTGCCAGAGCGATGCCCGCGTCCCAGGCCAGCCGGACAACAGGACAGCGTCCAGTCCGGCGATATCGATCCCCAGCTCCAGTGCGTTGGTGGCAGCAACCCCGGTGAGTTCACCGCTCTGCAGCATCCCCTCGAGCCGCCTGCGTTCCTCCGGCAGATAGCCGGCCCGGTACGCCGATACCTGGTTGGCGAGAGCTGGATCCACCTCGGCAAGGTTGTCCCGGGCTGTCAGCGCGACTGTCTCCGCTCCGCGCCGGGACCGGACGAACGCCACGGTCCGGACGCCGGAAATCACCAGGTCCGTCAGCAGGTCCGCGACCTCAGCCGTGGCGGACCGGCGCACGGGGGCTCCGTTCTCGCCGGTGAGGGAGGTCAGGGGAGGTTCCCAGAGGCCGAAGGAGATGCCGCCCCTGGGGGAACCGTCCTCGAGGACCTCGACCATCGGCAGACCCGTCAGCCGCTGCCCGGAGACCGCAGGCTCGGCGACCGTCGCGGAGGCGCAGACGAAGATCGGGTGCGCGCCGTACTGCGCGCACACCCGGCGGAGCCGCCGGAGCACGCCTGCGACGTGGGCGCCGAACACGCCTCGGTAGTGATGACACTCGTCGACCACGACGTACTGCAGGCAGCCCAGGAACCGGGCCCAGCGCTGGTGGTTCGGCAGGACGGATCGGTGCAGCATGTCCGGGTTGCTGAGGATGTAGGTGGCGTGCTCCTTCGCCCAGTCCCGCTCCGTCCGCTCCGAGTCGCCGTCCAGCGTCGTCGGACGGAGCCCAGGCACCGAGTACGCCGAGACCGCACGCAACTGGTCATGCGCCAGAGCCTTCGTCGGTGACAAATACAAGACAGATGCCGTACGCCGGTGAGGTGATGCCGCCTGGGCGATGCTCAACGTGGCGAAGGCGGGTAGTAGATAGCCCAGGGATTTCCCGGATGCAGTACCGGTGGCAACCACGACGTGCTTGCCGCTGTAGGCGGCCTCGGCAGTGGCGACCTGGTGGCTCCACGGCGCGGTGATGCCGGCATCGGCCAGTTGGCTGAGCACTTCTGCAGGGACCCAGCGTGGCCAAGTGCCTGTCTTCCCGAGCCGGGGTGGGACGGACTCCACATGCGTGAGTCGCTCGGCGCGGCCCGGACCGGCAGCGAGCCGCTTGAGCACCAACGCCGCCTCACTCATACAGCGAGACTAATGAAGACCTAGGACAGAGTGCGTCCGTGAGTGCACACGCGGATGCGGAAAGCGAGTGCAACTGCGGATGCACGCGGCTTTTCCTCGGGCCAGGTCGACGGGGGATGAGCCGGGATGAAAGAGTTTCGAACAGGGCCCTACTCACGGTCCGTACATGGTTGAATGCAACAGTTCACGGGATCGGAGGCCGAAGTGGATCTGTCGCTGACGACGCGCCCGGAGGGCGGACGCACCGTCGTCGAAGTGGGTGGGGAGATCGACGTCTACACCGCACCGAAGCTGCGCGAGACCATCGTCTCGCTGGTCGATGCGGGGCAGTACGACCTGGTCATCGACCTGGAAAGAGTGGAGTTCCTGGACTCCACCGGGCTCGGTGTCCTGGTCGGCGGGCTGAAACGGGTGCGCACCCACGACGGGTCGCTGTCGTTGGTCTGCACTCAGGAGCGGTTGCTGAAGATCTTCCGGATCACCGGCCTGACCAAGGTCTTCGAGATCCATCCGGACGTGGCCTCGGCGATCTGACCCAGGTGAAGACGGCGGCTACGGAGGGTGAGGCGCTTGCCGTCCGCCGCCGGTATGACGTAGACCACCCTGTCGTCAGGTCTGGTCCAAGACCCGTTAGAGTGACCCACCGCGCCAGGTCATTGGCGCTGTGTCGTATTTTTCCCAACCCCTTGGTTGCGGCAGTACGGGGGCCGTCAAGCCCTGAGGGGTTGCCAACAAGGAGGACGGATGTCCGCGTCGCTTGCTGTACAAGCGGTGGATCTTTCGTCGAGCAACACCACGCTGGTCATCGTCGTCGGAGTGATCGCGATCTTCGCGGTCGCCATCGCGATGGTGTTCCGCGGTCAGGTGCTTGCCGCGAACGATGGCACCGAGAATATGAAGACCATCGCGTTGGCGGTGCAGGAGGGCGCATCCGCCTATCTGTCCCGACAGTTCAAGACGCTGTCGGTCTTCGCCGTGGTGGCCTTCCTGCTGCTGTTCCTGCTGCCGGTGCACAGCGACGGTGACAACGAGACCACGCTGAAGATCTTCCGGTCGATCTTCTTCCTGATCGGTGCGGGCTTCTCCGCCACCATCGGGTACCTGGGCATGTGGCTGGCGACCCGCGCGAATGTCCGCGTCGCCGCTGCTGCCCGGTCCGAGGGTCGCGAACCTGCCATGCGCGTCGCCTTCCGCACCGGTGGCACCGTCGGCATGGCGACCGTGGGCCTCGGCCTGTTCGGCGCTGCCCTGGTGGTGCTGATCTTCAAGGGTGACGCCCCGACCGTGCTCGAGGGCTTCGGTTTCGGTGCCGCCATGCTCGCCATGTTCATGCGCGTCGGCGGCGGTATCTTCACCAAGGCCGCCGATGTCGGTGCCGACCTGGTCGGCAAGGTCGAGCAGAACATCCCCGAGGACGACCCCCGGAACGCGGCGACCATCGCCGACAACGTGGGCGACAACGTCGGTGACTGCGCCGGTATGGCCGCCGATCTGTTCGAGTCGTACGCCGTCATGCTGGTCGCCTCGCTGATCCTCGGCAAGGCCGCCTTCGGTGAGCAGGGCCTCGTCTTCCCGCTGATCGTGCCGGCCATCGGTGCCGTCACCGCGGTCGTCGGCGTCTACCTGACCCGTCCGCGGGCCGGTGAGAACGGTCTGCGCACGATCAACCGGGCCTTCTACATCTCGGCCCTGATCTCCGCGGTGCTCTGTACGATCGCCGCGTTCGTCTATCTGCCGGGCAGCTTCAGCGACCTGACGGGTGCGACCGACGCGATCGCCGCCAACGACGGCGACCCCCGGGTCATCGCGACCGTCTCGGTGATCATCGGCATCGTGCTGGCCGCGGTCATCCTGGCCCTGACCGGCTACTTCACCGGAACCGAGGACAAGCCGGTCCAGGATGTCGGCAAGACCTCGCTGACCGGTGCCGCGACCGTGATCCTGTCCGGTATCTCGGTCGGCTTCGAGTCGGCCGTCTACACCGCACTGGTGATCGCGGCCGCCGTGTACGGCGCCTTCCTGGTCGGTGGCTCGGGAGTCGTCGCACTGTTCGCGATCGCACTGGCCGGTTGTGGTCTGCTCACCACCGTCGGTGTCATCGTCGCGATGGACACCTTCGGCCCGGTCTCCGACAACGCCCAGGGCATCGCCGAGATGTCCGGCGACGTGGACGGCGAAGCGGCCCAGATCCTGACCGAGCTGGACGCCGTCGGCAACACCACCAAGGCGATCACCAAGGGCATCGCGATCGCCACCGCGGTGCTCGCGGCGACCGCGCTGTTCGGTTCCTACACGGACTCGATCTACGCGGTCCTGAACGACGCCGGCGACGCCGCGTTCAACGTGGACGCACTCGTGTTCGACCCGTCCACGCTGGTCGGCCTGATCATCGGTGCGGCCGTCGTCTTCATGTTCTCCGGACTGCTGATCAGCGCCGTCGGCCGCGCCGCCGGTGCGGTCGTCTACGAGGTACGTCGCCAGTTCCGCGACATCCCGGGGATCATGGAGGGCACCGGCAAGCCGGAGTACGGCAAGGTCGTCGACATCTGCACCCGTGACTCGCTGCGGGAGCTGGCGACGCCAGGTCTGCTCGCGATCGCGGCCCCGATCGCCGTCGGTTTCGGTCTGGGTGCCTCGGCGCTGGCCGGCTACCTGGCCGGCGCGATCGCCAGCGGCACCCTGATGGCGGTCTTCCTGGCCAACTCCGGTGGCGCCTGGGACAACGCGAAGAAGCTGGTCGAGGACGGCAACCACGGCGGCAAGGGTTCGCCGGCGCACGAGGCCACCATCATCGGTGACACCGTGGGCGACCCGTTCAAGGACACCGCCGGTCCGGCCATCAACCCGCTGATCAAGGTGATGAACCTGGTCTCGGTGCTGATCGCCCCGGCCGTGGTCGGGATGTCGTCGATCGGTGAGGACACCAACACGCCGCTGCGCATCATCATCGCGGTCGTCGCCCTGGCCATCATCGTCGCGGCCGTGGTCGTCTCCAAGCGCCGGGAGTCGGTCATCTCCGACACCCCGGCCGAGGTGAACAGCGCCGCCTGAAGGTGAACAGAGCTTGAAGGCGCGAACCGCCTGAAACAAACAGTCGTCGGGCCCGCCGGATCATCCGGCGGGCCCGGCGTTTTTCTGGCACCGACCGCCACCTGACAGTCACCACCAGAAGAATTCCGCTTGTCTACAAGGGATAGACCCTTTGGTCGATCAGCCGCCAACTTTCGGTGGATGTGCGGCCGGTAGGACTGGGGGATGCTCGGGGGGAGGGTCAGGGAGTTAACCGATGGCACCCTTTGACGCCCACACGACAGAATCCACCCAGAGGTGGACACACCGGATCCGCCCGGGGTCCGATGTGATGACCCGGGCGGGCCCCGATACTGATAGCGAAGCCCGCCCGCAGTTTCACTGGCGCGCCACCGAACGAGGAGTACGGCGATGATCGAGGCAAAAGGCCTCACCAAGCGATACGGCGCAACCGTTGCCGTTGACAACCTGTCCTTCGAGGTCAAACCCGGCAAGGTGACCGGCTTCCTCGGCCCGAACGGGGCCGGCAAGTCGACCACCATGCGGATGATCCTCGGTCTCGACACCCCCACCGCGGGCGATGTCAGCATCGACGGCCAGCACTACCGCGACCTGCGGCAGCCGCTGACCAAGATCGGCGCCCTGCTGGACGCCAAGTGGGTGCACCCGAACCGGTCCGCCCGCGCTCACCTGGCCTGGATGGCGGCGTCGAACAAGCTGCCCAAGTCCAGCGTGGACAGGGTGCTGGAGATGGTGGGTCTGACCTCGGTCGCCGGCAAGCGTGCCGGTGCTTACTCGCTGGGTATGTCGCAGCGCCTCGGCATCGCCGGCGCACTGCTCGGCGACCCGGAGATCCTGCTCTTCGACGAGCCGGTGAACGGCCTCGACCCCGAGGGCATCGTCTGGATCCGGACCTTCATGCACCGGCTGGCCGACGAGGGCCGGACGGTCCTGGTCTCCAGCCACCTGCTGTCGGAGATGGCGCTGACCGCCGAAGAGCTGATCGTGATCGGCCGCGGCAAGCTGATCGCCCAGAGCACCACGAACGAGTTCGTCGACCGTGCGAGCGGTACGACGGTCAAGGTCCGCAGCCCCCAGCTCCCGAAGCTGCAGGAGATCCTGCAGCGGCAGAGCCTGGTGACCCGGGTCGAGGAGCTGGAGGAGCAGGGCGGCCAGGCGCTGATCGTCGAGGGCGACACGACCACCGACAAGATCGGCGAGACCGCGGCGGCCGAGGGCATCGTGCTGCACGAACTGTCACTGCAGCGCGGCTCGCTGGAGCAGGCGTTCATGCAGATGACCGGCGACTCGGTCCAGTACCACGCACACGACGAGATCGCGGCGGTCGTGGATCCCACCGCCGTTCCGCCGGTCTCCGGCGCCGAGGTGGCCGCCGGGCCGAAGGAGGACAACTGACATGTCGGTGATCACAGTCGAGCGCATCAAGCTCTTCTCCACCCGCTCGCCGTGGTGGTGCATGGTGGTCGCGGCCTTCCTGACCATCGGCTTCGCCGCCCTGACCACGGGGTTCCTCAACGCCGAGGACGAGCAGCAGGCGACGATCTTCATCACCCAGCCCGGAGCCCAGCTCAGCCAGATGGTGATGATGGTGATGGCGGCCCTCGCCGTCACCACCGAGTACCGGTTCGGGACCATCCGCACCAGCTTCCAGGCGGTGCCGCAGCGGGCCGCGCTGCTGCTCGGCAAGACCGCGGTCGTCGCCTTCCTGGCCGGTGTGGTCGGCCTGATCGCGTCGTTCGGCGCGTGGGGGATCGGCAACCTCTTCGTCAGCGGGGGCGACCTGGCCATCGACACCGGTGCCAAGTGGCGGCTGCTGGCGGGTCAGGGCCTGATCTTCGCGCTGTCAGCGGTGATCGCGGTGGCGATCGGCATCCTGATCCGCCAGAGCGCCGGGGCGATCGCGATCCTGATCCTCTGGCCGTTGCTGGTGGAGAACCTGTTCAACCTGATCCCGAAGGTCGGCGACGACATGGCGAGGTGGTCGCCGTTCGCCAACGGGAGTTCGTTCCTGAACCAGGGCCAGGACTTCGGGCTGGCCGGGTCCGACGCGGGGGGCAGCCAGTTCGCCTTGTCCCCCTGGTTTGCGCTGCTCTACTTCGCAGCCTGGGCAGCCGGCCTGATGGCCATCGCGCTGTACTCCGCGAGCAAGCGCGACGCCTGATGAGACGACCGCCGGGTGGCTCGTCTGCCCGGCGGTGCGAGGCCCGGTCGGGCTGAGGGGTCCTGGCCGCTACGGCCCGTGGGATATCCGGTACGCCGGATGTGCCACGGGCCGTTTCCTCTTTGGTCTGTGGACCTACTGAGCAGTCGGGTGGCAGCGACCCTCCTGACGGTCTACCGTGCCGTGCATGACCGACTGGGCCCAGGTGCGCTCCGCCGACTTCGCCGTACCGTCCGACCGCCCTCAGGCTGAGTTGGTCGCCGAACTCTCGGCGATGTTGCGGTCTCCTGACCCGGTCGTCCGCGACGGACAGGCGTACGCCGTCCTGCGGACCTGGATCCGTCGTGGCATGCTCGGCCCGGACCTGTTGCGCGCCCTGGGGGACGGGATGGTCGCCAGGTTCGGCGACCCCGAGGTCCAGGCCCGGACGGTCGCGCCGCTGATCCTGGACGCGATCGTCTCCGCCGGGTTCGTCGAGCCCAGCTGGGTCCCTCCCTTCGAGCGCTGGTACGTCGCCGAGGAGGATCTCCGCGGCTACGACGAGAAGCTCGGCTGGCTGCACGCGGTCGCGCACGGGGCCGACCTGCTCGGCAGCCTCGGGCTGGACTCGGCGGTCGAGCCGGTGGAGATGCTGCGGCTCGGCATCGGCCGCCTGCTCACCCCGACCGATCACGTGTTCCGGGACCTCGAGGACGACCGCCTCGGCTACGCCCTGGCGGCCACCCTGACCCGGTCCAGCCTGACCGAGGCGGACGCGACCGAGTGGCTCGATCCCGCCGCCCGGGCGCTGGCGGTCGCGCCGACCGACGGCTTCCGGGCAGAGTTCG
>NZ_DASRXP010000486.1:0-4697 GCF_035687465.1 Kribbella sp. | reverse complement strand
GTAGTACCGATGGATGACTGGCTGGCGGAGACTGACGAGAGCTTGGGCCTCGCCTCGTCGGCAGCAGCGGGGCGCCGGACGACCGCGGGTGCGGCGAGGCCCAAGCTCTCGTCAGTCTCCGCCAGCCAGTCATCCATCGGTACTACGACCAGCGCGGGCCCTCGCCGGTACGACGCCTCGTGCCAGGCCCGGCGGATCGCGGCAGGAACATCCTGGGGTATCGCCGGCTGCGCGACCCAGACTGGATAACTCCCGGCCAAATCATCCAGCCGTCCAGCCAGGAACGGTTCCAGCGCCAGGTGCCTTCGATCCTGCTGGCCTGTCACCACGACCAGCGGAGCCCGATTCACCCTCGCCGTGGCCAGGGCGCTCACCGCGTTGCCAAGGCCAGGCGTGCTGTGGAGTACGACGAAGGCGGGTCGCCCGGTCGCCAACGCATGCCCGGTCGCGATCCCGACCACCGAGCCCTCGTGCAACGCGAGCACGAACCGGAGATCCTCCGGCAGATCCACCAGGAACGACACCTCGGTCGACCCGGGGTTGGCGAAGATCTCGCGCAGTTCGCAGGCACGCAACACGTCGAAAGTCGCGTCGCGCACCGTCGTCATCGGACGCCCTTGGCCTGCTGGATCAGCTCGAACACATGCGCGCGGAGCCGGGCGAACTCCGGCGACGACCGGGTGGTGAGCTGATCACGTTCCTCCGGCAGCCCAATCGCTACGTCGTCCATCAGCTCCGTCGGCGACGAGGAGAGCACCAGCACCCGGCCACCGAGATAGACCGCCTCGTCGATGTCGTGGGTGACGAAGACGATGGTGACCCCGAACCGTTGCCACAGCGACCGGACCAGGTCTTCCAGGTCGGCCCGGGTCTGGGCGTCGACGGCCGCGAACGGCTCGTCCATCAGCATGATCCGCGGCTCGTACGCGACGGCCCGGGCGATCGCGACCCGCTGCTGCATGCCGCCGGACAACTGCCACGGATAGGCCGAGACCGCCTCAGTCAGGTCGACTGCCCGCAGTGCCTCGTCGACCAGTTCGGTACGACGATCCCGCGGCAAACCCTTCTCTTTCAGGGGCAGCTCGACGTTGCCCCGCACAGTCAGCCACGGGAAGAGACTGCGGCCGTACTCCTGAAACACCACTGCCATTCCCGGCGGAGGCGCTGTCACCCGCAGACCGTCCAGGACGACCTCGCCCGACGTCGGCGGGAGCAGGCCGGCGACGCACTTGAGCAGCGTGGTCTTGCCTGCACCCGAGGGTCCGACGACGCAGACCAGTTCGCCTTTGCCGACGGTGAAACTGAGGTCGCCGATGGCCTCGACCACGCGGCCGCGGGCGTCGTACACCTTCCGCAGCGAGCGGACCTGTAGCAGGGCTTCGCCGTCCAGCGGACTCGTCATCATCGGGCTCCGAGGTGAGTGCGCCGCTGACCGTGGTACCAGCGCAGGACCCGCCGGTCGACGGCCCGGACGGCGAGGGACAGGACGAAGCCGAGGATGCCCAGCAGCAGGATGCCTGTCCACATCTCGGTGATGTTGAACGATCGCTGGAACTGGATGATGGTGAAGCCGAGGCCGTTGCTGGCGGCAAACATCTCGCTGATCACCATCAGGATGATGCCGATCGACACCGCCTGCCGGACCCCGGCCATGATCTGCGGGCTGGCGGACCGCAGGACCAACGTGGTCAGCCGGGCGCGGCCGCCGATCCGGTAGACGCGACAGGTCTCCGAGAGCACCTGGTCGACCGCGCGGACCCCCTCGACCGTGTTCAGCAGGATCGGCCAGATGCAGCCGGACACGATCACGAGCACCTTCATCGTGTCGCCGATGCCCGCGAACAGCATCAGTACCGGAACCAGGACGGGCGGCGGGATCGCGCGGAGGAACTCCAGTACCGGTTCGCAGTACGAGCGGACTGCTCGCGACGACCCGACCAGTACTCCGAGTGCGACGCCGAGCACCAACGCCAGCGAGAAGCCGACCAGGAGCCGCAGCAGACTCGGTACTACGTCGTCCAGGAACCGCTGGTTGAACCACACGTCATCGAAGGTGGACAGGATCTTCGACAACGGTGGCAGGTAGTAACTCGTGCTCTGCGCTGACGTCATCCACCAGACGGCGAGCAGCGCGATCGGTACCGCGACCACCGTCGCGATCCTGCGGAGAACGACGGTCACACGGCCACCTCCCCTCGAACGGACGGATGCCAGTGCAGCACCCGTCGTTCCAGCAGTCGCGCGAGTAGGTTGACCGCGACGCCTAGTACGCCGGTGACCAGGACCAGCGCATACATGGTGGCGACGGCTCCACCGGACTGGGCACTGCCGATCCGGTTCCCCAGGCCTGGCGACCCGATCACCAGTTCGGCAGTGATCGCCAGGATCAACGCGACCGCAGCGGCCAGCCGCACTCCGGTCAGGACATACGGCAAGGCAGTAGGCCAGACCAGATGTCTCACCCTCGACCACCAACCCATGCCGAACGACCGGGCCGTCTCCTGGGCGACCGGGTCGACGTCGTGCACGCCGTACATCACCTGCACCAGCACCTGCCAGAACGACGCGTACACGACCAGCAGCAGGGTCGAGCCCAGGTCGGTGCCGAACACCAGCACCGCAAGGGGGATCAACGCCACCGAGGGGATCGGCCGGAGGAACTCGATCGTGGACGCGGTGAACTCGCGCAGTACCGGCACGATGCCGAGGAAGATGCCCACCACGACCCCGAGGACGACCGCGATCAACAGTCCGAGCGACCAGCCCCGCAAGGTGTCCCCGACCGCCTGCCAGAACTCCGCCGTACGGACCTCGTCGGCGAGTGCGCCGAGGATCTCGCTGAGCGGCGGCAGGTACTCCGGCGACACCAGGCCGACACGCGGCACGAGCTCCAGCAGGAGCAGGAAGGTGGCGAAGCCGGCCAGGCCGAGCACAGCTGTCACGGCAACACCTGCGCCACGTCGAACTTGTCCTTGATCAGTCCATCGGCCTGCATCTGGTCCGCGATCGTCTGCACCGAGGCGGTGTTGACCTTCTGCGGCCAGGCCGGCAGCGTCATCTTCTCCGCGACCCCCGCATCGATCTTCGTGTACTTCGACAGCACGGCGCGGGCCTCGTCGGGATGATCGGTCGCATACTGCAGCGACTTCTCGATCGCGGCGGTGAACCGCTTGACCAGATCAGCCTTCTCCTTCAGCACCTTCTCCGAGGTGAAGTACACCGCGACGGTCAGGTCGGGTGCGGCGTCGACGAAGTTGGACGCGATCACCTTGGCGCCCTGGTTCTTGGCGGTGGTGAAGAACGGCTCCACGATCCAGGCCGCGTCGACCCGGTGGTTCGCGATCGCGGCCGGCATGTCCGGGAAGGGCATCTCGACGAACTTGACCCCGGCCGGATCACCGCCCGCCTTGCGGACCGAAGCACGGACCGTGGTGTCGCCGATGTTCTTCAGGTTGTTGACCGCGACCTGCTTGCCGGCCAGGTCCTTGGCCGACGTGATCGGGCTGTCCTTGGGCACCACCACGCCACCGAAGTCCTTGCCGTCCTGGCCGGTCGAGGAGTTGCCCTCGGCCACGGCCTTCAGGGGCAGATTCTGCGACTTGGCAACGATCAGCGAGGTGACGTTGCCGAAGGCAAAGGTGAAGTCGCCGCTGACCACGCCGGGCACGGCCGCGGCGCCGCCG
This sequence comes from Kribbella sp., assembly GCF_035687465.1. Lineage (NCBI taxonomy): Bacteria > Bacillati > Actinomycetota > Actinomycetes > Propionibacteriales > Kribbellaceae > Kribbella > Kribbella sp. The sequence goes on along the minus strand of NZ_DASRXP010000486.1, from coordinate 1,014 downwards.
GTGGTGTTGACCACCTCGATCTCCATCCCCTGCTCGCTGAAGAAGCCCTTCGCGATCCCGAGGTGCAGGGGAGCGACGTCGACGATCGGAATGGCTCCGACCTTGAACTTGTCCGGTCCGCCGTCGGTGGCGGACCCCGAGTCGTCGCCACCACAGCCGGCGGCGGCGAAGAGCAGGGTGCTGGCGAGAACGGTGGCGACTGCACGTCGCATGGTCGCTCCTCCTGTAGATCCCGGGCGGGGAAGGGGGCGGTGCAGGGATGTTCGCATAGCGAACGCATGTTCTTATGGAGAACTTAGTCCGCTGATCGCTGAGGCGTCAATGCTTTGCCGCAGCATTGACGCTGGCCCGAAAGGCGCCGTACGTTCACGAAATGAACATCCGTGCGGATGCCGAACACTCTGGGCTCCTCCTTGGACCGTTGGCCGGGGTGGATCAGGTGGACGCCGAGGTGTCCGATCACGCTTTGCTGCGGGCCATGCTTGATTGCGAGCAGGCTCTAGCCGAGGCGGGTGCGGCGGCCGGCGTAGTACCGGCTGATGCGGCTGCTGCGATCGCGGAAGTGTGCAGGAGTGGGCAGTTCGACCTTGGGCGGCTTGGCCGGGATGCGCAGTCGGCGGGCAATCCCGTCGTACCGCTGGTGCGGGTGATCGGGGAGCAACTACCGGTTGAGGCACGGCCGTGGGTGCATCACGGAAGCACCAGCCAGGACATCCTCGACACGGCGTTGCTGTTGTGCGTCGGACGCGCACTGGATGCCGCCGATGCCTCGGTCGCGTCGGCTGCCTGTGCGGAGCTGGTGCGGTCGCATCGGAACACGCCGATGGCCGCGCGAACCCTTGGACAGCAGGCTGGTCCTACTACCTTCGGGCTGAAGGCTGCCGGTTGGTTGACCGGTCTTGATGAGGCACTGACGCGGCTTGAGAGTGTCCGGTCGGCGCTGCCTGTCCAGCTAGGTGGTGCCACTGGGACGCTGGCGGTCTTCGGTGATGCTGGGCCAGCGGTGATCGAGGG
>NZ_DASRXP010000485.1:0-22539 GCF_035687465.1 Kribbella sp. | reverse complement strand
AGGTTCTTGTACGGCAAGGTGGCGTCCGCGACGACAGAGGCCGCTGCCAGCTTGTTTGTGTAGCCGGCGAACCAGACCGCCAGGTTGTCTTGGATCGTTCCCGTCTTGCCGGCCAGGTCGCTGCTGCCGAACTTCAGGGTGCCCCCGGTACCGCCCGGCATCATCACCTGCTGTAGCACGTAGTTCACGCCGTCCGCGACCTGCTGCGAAATGGCCTGCTTGCAGTTCGGGCCGAAGCTCCCCAGCGCCTTGCCGGCGGCGTTGGTCACGCCCGTGATGATGACCGGCGTGCAGTACATGCCGCGCGCCGCGAACGTGGCGTAGGCGTTGGCAAGCATCAGAGGCGTCACATAGCCAACGCCCAGCGTCATCGACACGACCTGCTCCAGAGGATCACCGCTCTGGGCATTGTGCATGCCGAGCGCAGTGGCCACCTTGGAGATCTGGCAGAGGCCAACCTGCTGGGACAGTTGCAGGAAATAGGTGTTGGTCGAGGCCCTGGCCGCATCGATCATGGTCAGGTCGCCGCCGGCTGCAGTGGAGTTGCTCGGCGAGTAGTTGTCGTCTTTGGTCGTCCCTGTACAGGTGGTGAACTTCTTGCCGCTGAGGTTGATCGTCTTCGGCGAGTTGATCCGGTGGTTGAGCGGGAAGCCCTTCTGGATCGCAGCCGCGATGGTGAAGGCCTTCATCGTCGAACCGTTCTGGAACCCGCCGTAACCACCCTCGTAAGACTTCTCGACGTTGTAGTTGTAGGCCGTCTGGTTCTTGCCGCTGCCGTACTTCCGGTTCTGCACCATCGCTTTGACGACACCGGTGCCCGGCTCGACGATGGTGACCGCCGAGATGGACTGGTCGTTCGGCTTGCTGTTCACGTCGATCGAGTTCTGCGCGGCCGCCTGCACCTTCGGGTCCAGTGACGTCTTGATGGTCAGGCCGGCGGTCTTGAGGTAGTGCTCGGCTTCCTTCTCGGTCTTGCCGAAGGTCTTGTTCTTCACCAGTTCCGAGACGACGTACTCGCAGTAGAACGGGTACTTGGAGTTGGCGCAGCCGTTCGGGACCGCCTTGACCTTCTTGGGATCGATCACCGGGGTCTTGATCGCGTCGTTGGCCTGCTTGGCCGTAATGACGTTCAGCTCCTGCATCCGGCGGAGCACCACGTCGCGACGCTCCTTGGCGCGGGCGGCGTTGTTCGTCGGGTCGTAGCCGGTGGGGTTCTTCACCAGTCCGGCGAGCATCGCGGCCTGCGGCAGGGTCAGCTTGGCCGCGGTGGTCGAGAAGTAATGCCTGGCCGCGGCCTCGATGCCGTACTGGCCGTCGCCGAAGTTCGCCAGGTTCAGGTACTTCTCCAGGATCTCGTCCTTGGAGTATTCCTTCTCAACGGCCACGGCGTACCGCAGCTCGGTGAGTTTGCGCTCGTAGGTGTCGGCAGTGGCCGCTTTGACCTCTTCGGCCGTCTGGGCCTTCGCGATCAGGCTCAGCTTCACGTACTGCTGCGTGATGCTCGAACCACCTTGCTGGACCGAGCCCTCGGCCTGGTTGCGCAGCAGTGCTCGCAGCGTGCCTTGGGCGTCCAGCGCGCCGTGCTCGTAGAACCGGTCGTCCTCGATCGCGACGATCGCCTTGCGCATGATCGGGTTGACCTGCGAGAGCTTCACCGGCGCCCGGTTCTCTTCGTACAGGTTCGCGATCACGGAGCCGTCGCTGGCCAGAATCCTGCTCGGCACCGCCAGCGGATCGGTCTTCAGCTCTTGAGGGAGGTCCTGCAAAGCGGTGGACGTCTTCTCCGTGCCGTAGCCGGCCAACCCCGCGAACGGGATCGCCAGACCGGCCGCCAGTGCGCCCGACAGCACACTCACCCCGAGGAACAGAACCACCGACTGGACGACGCCTCGATCGTCCTTCTCCCTAACGCGCATGGAGATAGAGCCTACGTGATCGCAGAGCCACGCCTACCCCGGGAATGTGTTCTTCCTCACGTCAACCGGAAGGCCGTTTCAAGCGTCCGTACGAGGCCCGTACTACGGCCTGCGGCACGTCACCCGACCGTACTCGCGCAAAGGCCGGCGGAACCACCCCGAAGGTGGTTCCGCCGGCCGAAACCGCTAACGCCGAACGGTCAGGCGGCGAACTGCCGGGCGTCGACCTGAGCCGGCTGCAACGCCAGCTCCAGCACTTCCCGGACGTCGCTGACCGGGTGGACCGTCAGCTCGGACAGCACCGACTCCGGCACGTCCTCCAGATCCGGCTCGTTCCGCTTCGGGATCAGGATCGTGGTCAGGCCGGCCCGGTGGGCGGCGAGCAGCTTCTGCTTCACGCCACCGATCGGGAGCACCCGTCCGGTCAGGGACACCTCACCGGTCATCGCGACCTCCGAACGCACCGGCCGTCCCGACAGCAGCGACGCGAGCGCCGTGGTCATCGTGACACCGGCCGACGGGCCGTCCTTCGGGACAGCACCGGCGGGAACGTGGATGTGGGTGTTCCGTTCGGCCAGATCACCGACCGGCAGTCCCAGCTCCGCGCCATGCGACCGCAGGTACGACAGGGCGATCTGCGCCGACTCCTTCATCACGTCGCCGAGCTGACCCGTCAACGTGACCCCGGTCGGGCCCGTCTCCTTGTCGGCCAGCGAAGCCTCGATGAAGAGGACGTCACCACCAGCACCCGTCACTGCCAGACCAGTCGCCACGCCCGGCAGCGCAGTACGCTCTGCCGATTCGGGCGTGAACTTCGGCGAACCCAGGTACCCCTTCAGGTCCTTCTCCGCGATCCGCAGATCCTGAGCCTCCTCGCCGGACAAAGCCAGCTTGGCGGTCACCTTCCGTAGTACGCGAGCGATGGACCGCTCGAGCTGACGGACGCCCGCCTCGCGGGTGTACTCGCCGGCCAGCAGGCGCAGCGCCGAGTCGTCGAAGCTGACCTCCTCGGCCCCTAGACCAGCACGGTCCAGCTGCCGCGGGAGCAGGTGGTCGCGAGCGATCACGACCTTCTCGTCCTCGGTGTACCCGTCCAGCTGCACCAGTTCCATCCGGTCCAGCAGCGGCGCGGGGATCGAGTCGAGCACGTTCGCCGTGGCCAGGAAGACCACGTCGGACAGGTCCAGCTCGACCTCCAGGTAGTGGTCCCGGAAGGTGTGGTTCTGCGCCGGGTCGAGGACCTCCAGCAGGGCCGCTGTCGGGTCACCCCGGTAGTCAGCACCCACCTTGTCGATCTCGTCCAGCAACACCACCGGGTTCATCGAACCGGCTTCCGTGATGGCCCGAACGATCCGCCCGGGCAGCGCCCCGACGTACGTCCGGCGGTGACCACGAATCTCGGCCTCGTCCCGGACGCCACCCAGGGCGACCCGGACGAACTTCCGGCCCATCGCACGCGCCACGGACTCACCCAGCGAGGTCTTACCCACACCAGGAGGACCGACTAGCGCCAGTACTGCGCCACTGCGGCGTCCACCGACTACCCCGAGGCCACGATCGGCCCGGCGACGGCGTACCGCCAAGTACTCGGTGATGCGTTCCTTCACGTCGTCCAGACCGGAGTGGTCCGCGTCCAGGATGGCCCGGGCTTCACGGAGGTCGTAGCCGTCCTCGGTCCGCTCGTTCCAGGGCAGCTCGAGCACGGTGTCCAGCCAGGTCCGGATCCAGCCGACCTCGGGGGACTGCTCAGCGGTCCGCTCGAGCTTGTCGACCTCGGTCAGCGCGGCCTTGCGGACGTGCTCAGGCAGGTCGGCAGCCTCGACGCGGGCGCGGTAGTCCTCCTCCTCGGAGGCCGTCGTCCCGTCCAGCTCGGCCAGTTCCTTGCGGACGGCCGCGAGCTGCTGGCGCAGCAGGAACTCCCGCTGCTGCTTCTCCATGCCCTCCTGGACGTCCTTGTTGATGGCGTCCGAGACCTCGAGCTCGGCGAGGTGATCCTTCACCCAGCCGATCAGCTTGGTCAGCCGCTCGGAGACGTCAGGCGTCTCCAGCAGCCAGAGCTTCTGCTCGTCGGTCAGGTACGACGCGTAGCCGGCCAGGTCCGACAGTTCCGCCGGGCCGTTCACCTGCTTGACCGAGTCGATGACCTGCCACGCGCCGCGACGTTCCAGCACCGTGGTGGTGAGCGTCTTGTATTCGCGGGCCAGTTCGCCCGACTTTTCGTCTGTGGTTTCGTCCAGGACGGTCGCGCCGACCCAGAGTGCGGCCCCGGGACCTGTGGTCCCCGCGCCGATCTGGACCCGGGCAACGCCCCGGATCACAGCTGCCTGGGCTCCGCCCGGCAGCCTGCCGATCTGCTCGATCTCACCGAGCGTCCCGGCCTTGGCATATTTCCCGTCCAGCCGCGGTGCCAGCAGCACCTTGTCCTCACCGGACGCCTGCGCGGCGTCGATGGCAGCGCGGGCCTCGGCGTCGGCGAGCCGCACCGGTACGACCATTCCAGGCAGGACCACGACGTCGTCGAGCGGTAGAACAGGAAGATTCAACGTCTCAGTCACGCTGTCACACCCTCTGTCGAAGATTGAGTCTGACAGGCTCAACCACGGCCCCCACCCGCACATTCCCGCCTGATTTCCCCGTTCGCTGAGGGTGAAACCTCCGGCGTCAGGCGGTCAGGAGGTCGCCGATGGTGCGGAGGCCGGTGAGGTCGTGGACGTCGTCGGGGAGGGCCGGGACGTCGATGGTGGCGATCGAGCGGTGGCCGCGGCGGAAGCGGTCGGCCCGTTTGTGGTCGCTGACCACCTGCCGCATCTTGTCCGCGTGCAGCCGCAGTACGGCCGCCGTCAGCTCGGACTTGCCGCCTTCCTCGAGCCGCTCGGCCGCCGCCAGCGACTTCTCGGCCGAGAGGTCCGGCACGTGCGTCGTGGTCACCCGGTTCAGCACGACCCCGGCGAGCGGCATGTTCTCCTCGCGGAGCCGCTCGGTGAAGTACGACGCCTCCCGCAGCGCGTCGTTCTGCGGTGCCGCCACCACCAGGAACGACGTATGCGGCTCCCGCAGCAGCGCCACCGTCTTCGTGGCCCGCTCCCGGAATCCGCCGAACAACGTGTCGAAGGCCGCTGCGAAGGTCTGTACGTCGGTCAGCACCTGCGCGCCGAGCACCTTGTTCATCACCGACATGGCCAGATTCACGCCGGCCGACATCAGCCTGAACGGGCCGCGAGCCGGCGCCAGCAGCAGCCGCAGGAACCGCCCTTCCAGCAAGGACGCCAGCCGCTCGGGCGCATCCAGGAAGTCCAGCGCGGACCGCGACGGCGGCGTGTCCACCACGATCAGGTCCCACTCGCCAGTCCGCTCGGCCTGCTTGTGCAGCTGCCCGAGCTTCTCCATCGCCATGTACTCCTGCGTCCCCGCGAACGACGACGAAAGCGCCACATAGAAGGGGTTCGCGAGGATCTGCTCGGCCTTCTCCGGGGTCGCGTGCGCGAGCACCACCTCGTCGAAGGTGCGCTTCATGTCCAGCATCATCGCGTCCAGCCGACCCCCGGCGGATCCGTCGACATCGGCAACGGACCGCGGGGTGTTGTCCAACTCGGTCAGCCCCAGCGACTGCGCCAGCCGCCGGGCGGGATCGATCGTCAGTACTACGACCTTCCGCCCGCGCTCGGCAGCCCGTAGACCGAGGGCGGCAGCCGTGGTCGTCTTGCCAACCCCACCGGACCCACACGTCACGATGATGCGCGTCCCGGCGTCGTCGATCAGCCGGTCGAGATCGAGTTTGCTCATGACCGCAGCTCCTCGGCCAGATCGAACAGCGCACCGTGATCGATCCCGTCCGGCAGCAACGCCAGCTCCGTCACTTTCTTGCCTAGGGCATCTATCCGGTCCCGGTTCTCTCGTTCCAGCCCGACCCGTACTGCGTGGTCGTGGGCCTCGGCCGCCAGCGCGGACACCATCTCCTTGGTGGCGGTGATGCCGGCCGCCCGCAACCCCCGGGTCAGCTCAGCGGCAGGCAGTTTCTCCTTCACTGCAAGGGCAAGCGACTCATCGTCCAGCGGGCTGTGCCGCACCATGTTCACCACGATCGAGCCGATCCGCAGGTCCAGTTTCTCCAGCTGCTCGACCGCGTCCAGCGTCTCCTGGACCGGCATCTCCTCCAGCAACGTGACCAGGTGGACCTGGGTGACATCCGACCGGAGCATCCCCATGATCGCGTCCGCCTGGTTCCGGATCGGCCCGACCTTGGCCAGGCCGGCCACCTCGTGGTTCACGTTGAGGAACCGCCCGATCCTGCCCGTGGGAGGCGCGTCCAGTACGACAGCGTCGTACGCGAGGCGGCCGTGGGCCTTGCGGCGGGTGGCCTCGTAGACCTTGCCGGTGAGGAGGACGTCGCGGAGTCCCGGGGCGATGGTGGTGACGAAGTCGACTGCGCCCACCTTGTCGAGGGCCTTCCCGGCGCGGCCGAGGTGGTAGTACATGTCCAGGTATTCCAGCAGAGCCGCCTCCGCGTCGACAGCCAGCGCGTAGACCTCGCCCCCAGCCGGTCCCACCGCGATCCGGCGCTCGACGTATGGGAGCGGCGGTACGTCGAAGAGCTGCGCCAGCCCCTGGCGACCCTCCACCTCGACCAGCAGGATCCGCTGGCCCTCGTCAGCCAGCGCGAGCGCCATAGCGGCGGCGACGGTCGTCTTCCCCGTCCCCCCTTTGCCGGTCACCACATGCAGCCTCGCCATGTTCCCCAGACTAGGGCGTAGGCCACATCACACCGGGCGGGCCGCCCGTTAGAGTCCAGGCATGAAGAAGTTCGAGTACTTCACCGCGCCTCTGCTGGTCCACTCGACCAAGGAGATCCTGGACAACTTCGGCCGGGACGGCTGGGAGCTGGTCCAGGTCGTCCCGGGGCTCAACCCGGAGAACCTGGTCGCCTACTTCAAGCGGGAGATCGCCGAATCATGAGTCACCCCGAGGAGAACCTGGCCGAGCTCGGTCTGAAGCTGCCCGACGTCGCCAAGCCGGTCGCCGCCTACATTCCGGTGGTCCGGACCGGGAACCTCGTCTACACCTCCGGCCAGCTGCCGCTGCGCGAGGGCACCCTGATCGCCGCCGGCAAGGTCGGCGGCACCGTCACTCCCGAGGTTGCGAGTGAATGCGCACAGCAATGCGCGCTCAACGCCCTGGCTGCGGTCAAGTCGGAGATCGGCGACCTGGCGAACGTGGTGCGCGTGGTCAAGGCGGTCGTGTTCATCGCCTCCACGCCGGACTTCACCGGCCAGCCGCAGGTCGCGAACGGCGCCTCCGAGCTGTTCGGCCAGGTCTTCGGCGAAGCCGGCCAACACGCCCGCAGCGCCGTCGGCGTCCCCGTCCTCCCCCTCGACGCCCCGGTAGAGGTAGAGCTGATCGTCGAGGTCGCCTGACCCACCCTGTACTCCGGCACCCCCCACCTGCCGACCGCCGGCGCCCGAGCGCACCTTCCGTTCCTTCGCCCCTCTTTGCCCTCCAGAACGGCGGGCGTTCAGGTGACAGGCTGCCGGGAGGGCAAAGAGGGGCGAATGAACGGAGCCTCAGGTGGCGCCGGTCTGTACTTGGTGGCCGGCCTCGGGGGAGGTTTGTTGATCTGGAGGTGTGGATGGTCCGGGATCTGAAGTCGCAGTTGATGTCCGGCCGGATGGCTGCCGAAGCGCTGTCGTTCGCGCGGGACGGCCGAACGGCGGTTGAACCGCGGCCGGCGTCGACCGTGATCCTGCTCCGGGACACCGCTTCCCGGCCCGAGGTGTATCTGCTCAGGCGGCAGCAGTCGATGGCGTTCGCGGCGGGGATGACGGTGTTCCCCGGCGGCCGGGTCGACGCGACTGACGCGTCAATCGCCGACTCGTGGTCCGGTCCGTCGCCCTCGTGGTTCGCCGAGCGGCTCGGGTGTACCCCGGAGACGGCTGCCGCTTACGTTGCGGCCGCAGGACGGGAAACTTTTGAGGAATCGGGTGTGCTGCTCGCCGGTCCGTCGACCGAATCCGTGGTCAGTGACACCACCGGCGACGACTGGGAGGCGGACCGGGTTGCGCTCGAGGGGCGATCGCTGGGGTTTGCGGACTTCCTGCACCGGCGCGGCCTGGTACTGCGCGCCGACCTGCTCGGGGTCTGGGCGCACTGGATCACCCCCGAGTTCGAACCGCGGCGCTACGACACCCGGTTCTTCGTCGCCGCCCTCCCGCCCGGCCAGGTCACCCGGGACGTCACCAGCGAGTCCGACCAGGTCGCCTGGATGCACCCGGCCCAAGCCGTCCAGGCGGTCGAGGCCGGCGAGATGCTGATGCTCCCGCCGACCTACCTCTGCTGCCACGACCTCATCCCGTACGCCGGTGTCGCCGACGTGCTGGCAGCATCCACCGACCGCGAGATCCGCCCGATCCTCCCGACCGTCCGGGTGGAAGGCGACCACGCCTACCTGGAGACGACATGACGGCCGAGATGGTGACTCCCTACGCCTCCCGGGTGCTCGCGGCGAACCCGGGACCGATGACGCTCGAGGGCACCAATACCTGGATCCTTCGGGCTCCCGATGCTCCCAAGGCGGTGGTGGTCGATCCTGGGCCGTTGCTGACCGATCACCTGCAGGCCGTGCTCGACGCAGTCGCGGAGTACGGATGCACTGTCGAGACCGTGCTGCTCACGCACAACCACCCCGACCACTCGGAGGGCGCCGCGTGGTTCGCGAGTCAGGCGAACTGCGGGATCCGTGCTGTCGATCCCGCCTTCCGCATCCCGACGGATCACGCCCACGGGCTGGCCGAGGGGGATGTGATCAGCGCGGGGGAGTTGCGGATCGAAGTACTGCCGACTCCCGGCCACACACTCGACTCGGTCTGCTTCTGGCTCCCACAGGACGGCTCCCTGCTCACCGGTGACACGGTTCTCGGCCGCGGTACTTCGGTGATCGCCCACCCGGATGGTGCCCTAGGCCCCTATCTGGACTCCCTGGAGCGACTCCTCGCTTTCGCCAACTCACCGGCCGGCGTCGAACGCCTGCTCCCCGGCCACGGTCCCGTCATCGACGACCCCACGGCCGCCCTCACCTACTACCTCAACCACCGCCGCGAACGCCTGGCCCAGGTCCGCGAAGCCGTCGCCGCCGGCCACACCACCCCCGAGTCCATCGTGCGCCACGTCTACGCCGACGTAGACCCCATCCTCTGGCCCGCCGCCGAACGCTCAGTCCACGCCCAACTCGCCTACCTAAACCCCTAACCCCACCCACCCCGCCCTGCCCCGCTCCACGCCACCCGCTCCACCCCACCCGCGCTGCGTCGCCCCGCCCTGCGCCGCCCCACCCCCGCCTCCAGCAGCGAACCCACCGTTTCGGGGGGTATCCCCTCAAACTGCGGGATGTTCGCGTGGATTCCGGGCGCCAACCCACGCTTTCAGGGGATAACCCCCGAAACGGTGGGTTCGCCGCCGGACGGGAAGTGGACCCGATGGGCGGCAGTTGGAGTCCCAGCACTGGGTTGTCCACAGGTTGTGGGAGAGGGGATGCGGGGAGGCCGGCCGGGGGTCGATGCTTGGGAGGTGAATCCGAAGTTGAAGGTGGTCGCGGCCAAGCAAGGTGGGGTGTTCAGCAGTGCTCAGGCAGCCGACTGCGGGTACACCTTGGAGCAGGTTCGCCGGCGGCTCCGCGATGGCCGCTGGGAGCGGGTTCGGCATGGCCAGTACGCCGAATCGGTGGATCTGAGCCGCCTGGCCCCCTGGGATCAGCAGCGGCAATTGCACCGACGCCAGGTTCACGCGGTGGTCAACTCCAAACGTCCCGAGTCAGTTGCCGTCAGCCACCAATCCGCGTTGGTCCTGCACGACCTTCCGTTGTGGGGCATCGGATTGGAGGAGGTGCATCTCACCCGGTTGGACAATTTCCGCGGCGGCCTGACCGGCGCCGTACGGCATCATCGCGGAAAGTTGGCCCCCGGCGAACTCACCGAAGTGCAGGGCCTCATCACGACAACGCTGCCCCGCGCGGTGGCCGAAACTGCCTGTACTGCGTCCTTCGAAGCGGCAGTGGTCATCGCCGATGCCGCCGTTCGGCGTCCCCAACTCAGCGCGGAGGCGATCGGCAAGGTCCTCGATGTGGTTGAGTTCTGGCCGGGCAGCCCGACGGCCAGAAAGGCGCTGGCGTTCGCCGACAGACGGTGCGAATCGGTCGGCGAGTCCCGGTTGCGGGTGCTGATGAACGACCAGGGGTTGACGGCGCCGATGCTTCAAGTCGACTTCGAGGATGCCGCCGGTTTCGTCGGCCGGGTGGATTTCTACTTCCCCGAGCACAACACCGTGGTCGAGTTCGACGGGCTGGTGAAGTACTCCGGCGGTTCAGCTGAGGCACTGATCGAGGAGAAGCGCCGGGAGGATCGGTTGCGGGCGCTGGGGGTCGAGGTAGTCCGGATCATCTGGTCCGACCTGGCCCGTCCAGCCGAGGTCGCCGCGCGGATCCGCCAGGCCTTCGCACGCGCCGCCCGCCGTACCGCCTGACTCCGCCCGCCGTACCGCCTGACACCGCGAGCCCTGCGCGAACCCACGGTTTGAGGGGTTGTCCCCTGAAACGGTGGCTTGGCGCCCGGTATCCACGCAAGCAACCCACGGTTTGAGGGGACAACCCCTCAAACCGTGGGTTCGCCGAGAGATGGGCGGGCGAAGGGGGTGGGGGTGGGGTTAGCGGGCGCGGCGTTGGAGGCGGTCTACGTCCAGGAGGACTACGGAGCGGGGCTCTAGGCGGACCCAGCCGCGGGAGGCGAAGTCGGCCAGGGCCTTGTTGACGGTTTCGCGGGAGGCGCCGACCAGTTGGGCGAGCTCCTCCTGGGTCAGGTCGTGGTGCACGTGGACGCCGTCGTCGGCGGTGCGGCCGAAGCGGCTGGCGAGGTCGAGCAGGGCCTTGGCCACGCGGCCGGGGACGTCGGAGAACACCAGGTCTGCCACGACGTCGGACACCTTGCGGAGCCGGGACGCGAGCTGCAGCAGCAGGCCGCGGGCCACCTCGGGCCGCCCGGCCAGCCAGCGGAGCAGCTCGTCGTGCGTCAGGGACATCAGGGAGGCATCGGTGACGGCGGTGACGGTCGCGGACCGCGGTCCCGGGTCGAACAGCGAGAGCTCGCCGAACATCTGGCCGGGGCCGAGCACGGCGATCAGGTTCTCCCGGCCGTCGGCGGAGGTCCGGCCGAGCTTGACCTTGCCCTCGACGACGACGAACAGCCGGTCACCGGAGTCGCCCTCGTGGAACAGCACCTGGCCGCGGCGCAGCCGGCTCTCGGTCATCGACGCGCCCAGCGCGGCGGCTGCCTCCTCGTCGAGCTGACTGAACAGCGGTGCCTGTCGGAGCACTGCGGCGTCCACGAATGGGCCTCCTCGGACCTTTGACCACTAGCCTCGAGCGGACTTCAAGCCCACCCGGCACCCGGCCGTTCACACCCGGTTGCCCCAAAACCGTAGCCCCTCGACTATCCGCGCCGCCACGTAGGCCACTCCGGGCGCGTCCCGGCGGCCCTCGCCGCCCACCCCGATCGTGGGCGAAAGTGCCGGTCGGCGGGTGTCGGAGCCGCCACGTAGGCTGGCCTGCATGCCAGCCCAGCGTGCCGCGGCCACCGAGAAGACCGCAGCGTCCCCCGAGAAGGCGTTGACCGAGGCGCCCGGTCGGCCGCCGGCGAAGCGGATGCCGAAGGAAGAGACCCATACCCAGCTGGTCCGGCGGGCGCGGAAGATGCACAAGGTGCTGACCGAGACTTATCCGGACGCTCACTGTGAGCTGGACTTCACCACTCCGCTGGAGTTGCTGGTCGCCACCATCCTGTCCGCCCAGACCACCGACGTGATGGTCAACAAGGTCACCCCGACCCTCTTCCCGAAGTACCCGGACGCCAAGGCGTACGCGGAGGCCGACCGGGAGGAGATGGAGGCGATCCTCAAGCCGACCGGCTTCTTCCGGGCCAAGACGAACAGCCTGATGAAGCTCGGCCAGGTGCTGACCGACGAGTACGACGGCGTGGTGCCGAACAAACTGGAAGAGCTCGTCAAACTCCCCGGCACCGGCCGCAAGACCGCGAACGTGGTGCTCGGCAACGCGTTCGGCATCCCCGGCATCACCGTCGACACCCACTTCGGGCGGCTGGTCCGCCGGTTCGGCTGGACCGAGGAGACGGATCCGGTCAAGGTCGAGCACATCATCGGCGACCTGTTCCCGAAGAAGGACTGGACGATGCTCTCGCACCGGCTGATCTTCCACGGCCGGCGCCGCTGCCACGCCAAGAAGCCCGCCTGCGGCGCCTGCCCGGTGGCGCACTGGTGCCCCTCGTACGGCGAGGGCCCGACCGACCCCGAGGTCGCGGCGAAACTGGTGAAGGTCCCGGCGTGAACCACCCGCCCCTCCGTACTGCGCGCCTCGCCCTGGCGGCGGTGGTTGCGTTGGGCATCTTGGCGGCCTGTGGCCCCGAGCAGAGCGGCAGCGGAGATCAAGGGGCGAATCGGCCTGGCACCGGCCAGCCGGGAGGTGAGCAGCCGCAGGGCACGAACGTCCCCGGCGCGGAGACGCTGAAGGCTTGCCCGTCGACCACGTCGAGGCCGCCGGCAACGAACAGCCTGCCGGACGTCAGTCTGCCCTGCCTCGGGGAAGGCCCCGATATCCGGCTGGCGGACCTCCGTGGTCCCTTGGTGCTCAATGTCTGGGCCCAGTGGTGTGGTCCCTGCCGTGACGAGGCGCCGTACCTGGCCGAGCTACAGAAGAAGGCCGGCGCCAAGGTCCAACTGCTGGGGATCGACTACGCCGACCCTCGGCCCGAGCTCGCGGTCCAGTTCGCGACCGAGCACGGACTGGACTACCCGCACGTGGTCGACCAGGACAAGACCACCCAGCAGGCGCTCAAGATCGGCGGACCACCGTTGACCGCCTTCATCGACAAGGACGGCGCGGTCGTCTTCGTGCACCGCGGCGTCCTGACCTCCCAGAACCAGCTTGACCAACTGGTGAAGGAAAAACTCGGGGTGACCTGGTGAAGACCAGCGCCAGCTTCGACATCGAACTGCCCGCCTGGCTGCAGACTCTGGCGACCGCCTCGAAGCGGGTCGACCCCACGGAGTTGTCCCGCTTCCTCCCGCCGGACGACCCGGGCGTGCGGCAGTCCGCAGTGCTGATTCTGCTTGCTGATGGCAACGATGCTGACGGCAACGGTCCGGATGTGTTGCTGACCGAGCGGGCCTGGACGTTGCGGTCGCACGCGGGCCAGATGGCGTTCCCTGGCGGGCGAAGTGACGAGGAGGACGGTACCGGCGTCGACGGGCTGGTCCGCACCGCGTTGCGTGAGGCCGAGGAGGAGACCGGGCTGGATCCCGACGGCGTCGAGGTCTTCGCGGTCTGGCCGGCGCTCTGGGTGCCGGTGAGCAACTTCGGCGTCTCGCCGGTACTGGCCTGGTGGCGGCAGCCCTCGCCGGTCGCCGTGGTCGATCCGGGTGAGGTCGCCTCGGTGCACCGGGTCTCCGTCGAGGCGCTGGCCGATTCCCGGAACCGGGTCAGCTGTCTACATCCGTCCGGTTTTACCGGGCCGGCGTTCGTGATCGATGAGCTGTTCATCTGGGGCTTCACGGCCGGTCTGCTCGACAAAATGCTGGTGCTCGGCGGCTGGGCGCGCGACTGGGACCCCGGCAACGTCGTACCGTTGCCCGACCGGCTGGTCGAAGCGGCCTGGCGGAGTGAGGGGAAGCGGTCGCGGGAGGAGCGACGGCTGACGGCGATCGAGCACGACCTGGGGCGTCCGGAGGGTGTGGAGTGAGCGGTCTCGATATCGCACTGCTGGTGGTGACCGCACTGGTGGCGATCTCCGGGTACGTCGAGGGCTTCGTGCTGGGCGCCTGCGCCACCGTCGGCCTGCTCGCGGGTGCGGCCGTCGGCGTGTACGGCGTGCCGCGGGTGCTGGACAACTTCTCGCCCAGCGTCGAGGTGTCCTTCGCGGCCCTGGTCCTGGTGGTGCTGCTGGCCTCGATCGGGCGGACCGTCGGTGCCCTGCTCGGCTCCAGACTGAGAAACAAGATCTCCTGGAAACCTGTGAAGGCGGTCGACGCGCTCGGTGGCGCCGTCCTGGCCGCGGTCTCCGTGCTGGTCGTGTCCTGGGTGCTCGGTGTCGCGGTCAGCGGCGCGCGGATCCCCAGTGTCACGTCGGCGGTGCGTGGTTCGGAGGTGCTGGCCAGGGTTGACTCGGCCCTGCCGACTGGCGCCGACCGTGCCCTGCAGGCGTTCAACGACGTGGTCAACACCGACCTCTTCCCGCGCTTCCTCGACCCGTTCGTGCCGGAGCGGATCCGCGACACGCAGCCGCCGGACGCCGCGATCGCCCGGACCCCGGCCGTCCGCGACGCGTACAGCCGGATCGCCAAGGTCACCGGCGTCGCCAACTGCTCGCGCGGCCTGGAAGGCTCCGGCTTCGTCTACGCCCCCCAACGAGTGATGACGAACGCTCACGTGGTCGCCGGCGTCAGTTCGCCCAAGGTCGAGGTCAACGGACGCCCGTACGACGCCACCGTGGTGCTGTTCGATCCCGAGGTCGACATCGCGGTGCTATATGTCCCCAAGCTCAACATCCAACCGCTGGCATTCGACCAGACCGGCAAGGCCGACGCGACCGCGGTCGTCCTCGGCTACCCGGAGAACGGTCCGTTCGATTCCGAGCCGGCCCGGATCCGCTCGGAGGAGCGGCTGCGCGGACCGGACATCTACGGCGACAAGACAGTGACCCGCAAGGCCTTCTCCATCTGGGCCTCCGTCCGCCCGGGCAACTCCGGCGGCCCGCTGCTGTCCAACAAGGGCACGGTGTACGGCGTGGTCTTCGCCGCCTCGGTGGAGGACAACCGCACCGGCTACGTCCTTACCGCGGAACAGGTTGCCGCCGACGCCGCAGCAGGCACCCGCACCACACAGGAAGTCTCGACTCGCACCTGCACCTGAATAAACCGCCCCGGTGATGCAGCGGATCGGGTGAGCCGCGGCGTTGAGAGGGTGTGACGGTGACCGACGGGGTGCGAGACGACGTCTCGTTCGACGAGGTGGTGGCGTCGAACGAGCGACGGTTGCTGCGCCTCGCGCTGATGTTGTCCGGCGGCGTGCACAGCGCCGAGGACCTGGTCCAGACCGTACTGGCCCGGGCGCACCGCCGCTGGGACCGGATCGGTTCGGTGGAACACCCTGAGGCGTACTTGCGCACCATGGTGCTGAACGAGTTCCTCAGCTGGCGCCGCCGGTTGAAGAACCGCGAGCTGCCGCTGGCGGAGTTCGCCGAGACGCCGACAACTGAGGACATCAGTGGCCGCCTGGCCCAGCGAGATGCGGCTTGGCGACTGCTGGCGAACCTGCCGCGCCGGCAACGCGCAGTACTGGTGCTGCGGTTCTATGAGGATCTGCCGGACGACGAGATCGCCGCAGTACTGGACTGTTCGCCGAGCACCGTCCGTTCCAATGCCGCCCGCGGGCTGGCGACGCTGCGGGAAGGCCTCGCCGGCCGGGATGAGGAGCTGTGAGATGACCAAGCCGACGGACGACGAGATCGGGACCTTGCTCCGGGAAACCTTTGCGGACAAGGAGAACCTGGTCGAGCACTTGCCTGAAGCAACAAAACACCGCCGTACTCCGGTGCTGCTGGCGGCGGCCGCAGTACTGCTGATCCTCGGCGGCATCCTGTACGCCGCCGGCAGGGGTGATCCAAGCCCGCCACCGGTCGCACAGGCTACGGAGACCGTGCCGACGGCGCAGACCCAGTCGGCCGACCCGTTGATCTGGGCCACCGGCATCGAAGGCATCCTCGAGCGCGAGCCCGGGACGAAGCCGATAGTTCTCTACGTACTGGATGCTCCACACGAGGGCGCCGGTGACCCCACTGGCGGTCGGGTGCGCGGCACGCCGTTCACCGAGGCCGAGCGGGTCGGTATCGAGAACGCGCTGGCCGGCGTCGCCCGGATCGAGTGGATCCGGACCGCCGGCAACGAGAACTGTGACGTGCCGAAGTCCAGGACCCCGATCATCACGCTCGCCCCGATCGTGCACAAGGACGGCCACGTCGAGCTCGGCATCAGCAGTTGGTACGACTGCCTGGCCGCGCACTGGCTGACCTTCCGCCTCGATCAGAAGGCCGGCAGTTGGCAGATCACCGGGACTGTGGGTCCCGAGGCGATTTCCTGAGGTCCGCGAGCCAGTCCAGCAGGACGGTGTTGAACTCGTCGGGCGCTTCCTCGTGGGGGAAGTGCCCGACAGTCATGAGGAGCTCATGGCGCAGCGGAGCCGACACCAGCTCGGCGGGCGTAGTACCAGCTGCCGGTACTACGGCACCGTCCAGCCCGCCTTGCACCTGCAGGACCGGTACTGCGATCGGCGTCCGCATGCGGGCCGAGTAGCGCCGGCCGTCGACACGCAGTCGGGACCGCACGAACCACCGGTGGTACTCCAGCGCGCAGTGAGGAGCCGGCCACAGCTGGAGTGCCGCGCGGTACCGCCGGGAGGCCTCGGCGTCCGGAAACTCGCCGCCTGGCGCAGACCAGGCTTTGAGCAACTGCTCGATCTGGGCACCATCATGCGCAAGCAGGCGTCGCTCGGGCAGGATCGGCAGCTGGAACCAGCCCATCTGAGCTGCAGAGCGCAGGTGACCCGACCGCATGAGCAGCAGCGGGTGCGGAGCTGACACTACGGCGATCGCCCGGACCTGCCTGGACGCGAGTACTGCGGCCGACCAGGCGACGAAGCCGCCCCAGCCGTGGCCGACGACGACCGCGTCGGTGGCTCCGAGAGACCTGATGACGCCGCTGACGTCCGCGGAGACCGTGAAGGGGTCATACCCGCGCGGCGTCTTGTCGCTGGCGCCGTACCCGCGCAGGTCCATCGCGACAGCCCGGTAGCCCGCGGCGGCGACGGCAGGCAACTGGTCCCGCCACGCCCACCAGAACTCGGGGAAGCCGTGCAGGAACAGGACCAGAGGATCGTCAGCCGCGCCACACTCGGCGACGTGGAACCGGGCCCCGTTGGCCGCGACCAGCGAATGCGACCACGGTCCGTCGACCAACAGATCCGAGACGCCGGCGGGGCTCAGTTCAGTCGCCCTTGCCGATCGACTTGAGTGCCTCGACCGACTCCTTCGAGGTCTCGATCGCGCGCTGCGGGCCCTTGGCCTTGCCGATCAGCCGCTTGCCGACCAGCACCAGGACCAGCGCGATCAGCAGGTACAGCCCGGCGACGATCAGGAACGCCAGGGCCGGGTGCAGCCCCAGCGCATTCACCCCGTACGCCGCGGCGATGGACAGCAGGATGATCGCCAGCAGCCCGAGGAAGGCGGCTCCACCGAACAGACCGGCGCCGGTCCCGGCGGCGATCGCGGTGGTCTTCAGCTCCGTCTTGGCAAGCTCGATCTCGCTGCGGACCAGGCTGGACAAGTCCCGGCTGGCATTGGCAACCAGCTGCCCGACCGTGGGCTCGTCCTGGTTCTGCCCCATCGACATGGCGCTCCTTCCGTCCTTGCTGCCGACCCTACCGCCGCGCTCCGCGAACAGCCTGTACCCCGCGCTCAGTCGGCGTACGCGCGGTTCCGCCGGAGGAGCAGCAGGGCGGCGATCAGGGCGGACAGCAACGACGCGACCAGGACGGCGGCCTTGGCCCGCTCGATCTGGGCCACATCGGTACCGAAGGCCAGCTGAGCGATCAGCAACGACACGGTGAAGCCGATCCCTGCCAGCACGGAGACGGCGCCGACATCCCGCCAGGCCAGGTCCGCGTTCAGCTCGGCCCGGGTGAACCGTGCCGTCAGCCAGGATCCACCGAACACCCCGATGACCTTGCCGAACATCAGCCCGGCGACGATCCCGATCGCCACCGGGTCCGTCAGCATCTCCCGCAACGTGCCGCCACTCAGCGTCACCCCGGCCGCGAACAGCGCGAACACCGGAACGGCGACGCCGGCGGACCAGGGTCGGAGGTGGTGCTCGAGCACCTCGGCGGGTGATCGCGTCTCGCCCGGATCCGGAAGCACCCGCGTCACCAGGCCGAGGGCGACGCCCGCGATCGTCGCGTGGATGCCGGACTCGTGCATGAACCACCACGCACCCAACGCGACCGGCACGTACAGGAACGGAGTACGGACCCGTCGTCGCTGGAGGAAGTAGAAGACCGCGATCAGCGCGAGCGCGGCGAGGAGGGCGAGCAGGTGCAGGCCGTGCGAGAAGAACACGGCGATCACCAGGATCGCGCCGAAGTCGTCGACGACCGCCAGCGTCAGCAGGAACGCCCGCAGCGCACTCGGCAGCGAGGAGCCCACGATCGCCAGCACCGCCAGGGCGAAGGCGATATCCGTTGCCGTCGGCACCGCCCAGCCGTGAGGCTTGCCGTCGGCAACGGTCAGGTTGATGCCCGCGTAGATCAGCGCGGGGACCGCCATCCCGCAGATCGCCGCGACCACCGGGACGACGGCCTCGCTGATCCGCGAGAGCGTCCCAACGACCAGCTCACGCTTGAGCTCGACGCCGGCCAGGTAGAAGAACAGGGTGAGCGCACCGTCCGTGGCCCAGCCCTCGACGGTGAGCGGGCCCAGCTGGGCGTCGCGGAGGTGGTGGTAGCTGTCCTGCCAGGGGGAGTTCGCCCAGACCAGCGCGATGACGGCCGCCGCGACCAGCACCAGGCCGCCAGTGGTCTCCGCTCGCAGGGTGTCTGCGAGGAATGCACGCTCCGACCCAAGGATGCGTGGGAATGCTCGTCGTTTCTGCAGCAGCCGCATCGGCGGCCCCCTTCGCGGGCTCGTCGGACAGATCGCCGACCAGACTTCCCGGCACACCAAGCTGACGCTCTGACAAGATCCTAACGGTCAGGCCGTCCAGACGGCGGGGTCCGGGCCCTTCGGGACGATGCCGGTCGGGTTGATGTTGTCGTGGGTGACGTAGTAATGCCGCTTGATCTGGTCGAAGTTCACCGTCTCGCCGAACCCGGGCTGCTGGTAGAGGCGGCGCGCGTACTCCCAGAGGTTGGGGAACTCGGTCAACTTCTGCCGGTTGGTCTTGAAGTGGCCGTGGTAGACCGCGTCGAACCGGACGAGCGTGGTGAACAGCCGGATGTCCACCTCGCTCAGGTTGTCGCCGAGGAGGTAGTCGCGCTCCGCCAGTCGCTGCTCGAGCAAGTCGAGCCGGGCGAAGAGCGCGTCGTACGCCGCCTCGTACGCCTCCTGGCTCGTCGCGAAGCCGCAGCGGTAGACGCCGTTGTTCACGTCCTCGAAGATCTCCGAGATCAGCTGATCCATCTCCTCGCGCTGGGCGGGAATCAGTCGCGGCGCGCCGGGGCGGTGGAAGTCCTTCCACTCGGTCGAGAGGTCGAGGGTGATCTGCGGGTAGTCGTTGGTGACCACGAGGCCGGACACGGTGTCGACGATCGCCGGGACGGTCACGCGCCCGTCGTACTCCGGGTCGGTGGCGAGGTAGGCCTCGGACAGGTAGCTGATCCCGAGCACCGGATCCTGGCCGCCGGGGTCGAGGGTGAACCGCCAGCCCAACTGGTCCCGGATCGGATCCACGATCGCCAGGCTGATCGCGTCCTCGAGTCCCAGCAACTTGCGGACGATGATCGCGCGGTGAGCCCACGGGCAGGCCAGGCTGACGACCAGGCGGTAGCGTCCCGGCTCGAGCGGCCAGCGCCCGTGCTCGTCCGGTCCCTCGCCCGGCGCGGAGGTGGACTCCGGGCTGATCCGGCCGGTGAACCTGTTGCCCTGGCGCTTGAACTCACCGGTGGAAGCGCTTTCCTTCGTGAACTGTGCTGGGCTCATAGCGTCAAAACTACCCGCGCTCGCGAGAGGCGGTCCGGGCTGTCCATCCGCTCTGATGGGAACGCGGTGTGGTCGCCTGCCCGCGATTCTGTAGCGGGAATCATGAGGTGCGGTTCCAGCTTCGGCTCGCTACCCCGGCAACCGGTTTGCCGGGCAGAATCCCAGGGATACTGACCTCATGGCGCGCCCTAGGAACAACCCCGGTGACCTCGCAGAACTCCCCACGGAACTGCGCAGCGACCGGCCCAAGGGCGACCAGATCCGCGAGATCCTGGAGCGGCTCACCCGCCGGCTGACCGCCGGCACCGTGCTGCCCTCGGAGCGGGTCCTGGCCGAGCACTTCGGTGTCGCCCGGATGACGGTCCGCCAGGAGGTGGACCGGGTGGTCGCCGAAGGCCTCGCGGCCCGCCGCCCCGGCGGCGGCACCTTCGTCGCCGAACCGCGCCCGAACCGCATGCTCACCTCGTCCTTCAGCCAGGACATGCGCGCCCGCGGCATCACCCCCGGCGCCAAGGTGCTCGAACACCGCGTCGAGTCGGCCGGCCAGACCCTCGCCGGAGAACTTGAAGAGCCGCTCGGCACACCGGTCCTGCACCTGGTCCGCCTCCGCACCGCGGACGGCGAACCAATGGCGATCGAGCGCACCAACCTCTCCCTCCGCCGCTACCCCGGCCTCGAGACCCTCAACTTCGCCGAACTCTCCCTGTACGACGAACTGTCGGCGCGCTGGGGCGTCTCCCTCGGAATGGTCTCCGCCTCGATCGTTGCCTCCGCGCCGAGCGAGGCCGACGCCGACCTTCTTGGCATCGATTCCACCACCCCCTGCCTGATCATCACCTCAGCCCCCCGCACCGCCTCCGGCGAGGTCATCGAGTTCGGCCGCTCCACTTACCGCTCGGACCGCTACGACATCACCGTCGCCTACCGCGCCACCTGACCACCACTTCTTCTTCACCCCAAGTGTGATCAATGATCAGCTCTGGGCGGCGGCGATTCCGAGGGCGAAGGCGAGCGCGGTCAGGGCGAGCATCGCGGTCGCCAGGAGGCGGAGTTGGCGTTGCAGAGCAGGGCGTTCCGCCGAGGTAGCGAAGACACGGCGAGGCCAGTGGCGCCACGAGACGTACCAGAAGATGGTGGTGGCGGCGAGCAGCAGTACCGCCTTGACGGCGTGAATCCACCAGTGATGGTTGTCGAGCAGGAGAAGGATCAGCCCGCTGAAGGCGATCACCGCGACCAGCCCGATCACCTTCCATCGGTTGCCTGAGGCAATCACTGCGGTGAGCGCTTCACGCGAATCCTCATCCACCCCGAAGAACCTCATCAACTTGGGCTGAACAACGAACAGCGAATACGCCATCCCACCAACCCAGGCTGCAGCCAGCCCAGCATGAATGATCGCAACGAGTGTGGTCACCCGCGCAGCTTAGGGTCAGCGGCGGTTGCGGGGGTGGTTTTTGGCGGTTCGTTCGTTGCCGCGTTTGTAGTTTCCGGTCCAGCGGGCCATGACTTCCTGCGGATCGTTGTCGACCTCGGCGAGGAACTCGGCGGCTCGCGGGCCTCGCAGTACGGTGGCTGGTTTGGCGTGGTGGGTGATGCGGACCGTTCCGTCGGGCCGCCTGTCGTAGTCGAATCCGTTGGGTGCTGGCACGGCGTCATTCCAGCAGCGCCGGGTCGCCGGAGCAACCGAATTCGGTGAGCAGACGAGACAGCCTGTACGCCGGCGTTCGGCGTACAGGCTGTCGGGCTCAGTCCTCGTCGGTCTTGCCGGATTCGAGGTTCGACTTGATCAGGTCCATCACCGTTGAGTCGGCCAGGGTGGTGACGTCGCCGACCTCGCGGTTCTCGGCGACGTCTCGGAGGAGGCGGCGCATGATCTTGCCGGAGCGGGTCTTCGGAAGTTCGGCGACCACCATGATCTGGCGGGGCTTGGCGATCGGCCCGATCTCCTTGGCGACGTGGTTGCGGAGTTCCTGGACCACGTCCGGGCCGCCGTCTCCCGCCTCCGAGCGCAGGATCACGAAGGCCGCGATCGCCTGGCCGGTGGTCGGATCGGACGCACCGACGACGGCCGCCTCGGCGACCTTCGGGTGGGAGACCAGTGCCGACTCGATCTCCGTGGTGGACAGCCGGTGGCCCGACACGTTCATCACGTCGTCCACCCGGCCGAGCAGCCAGAGGTCGCCGTCCTCGTCCTTCTTCGCGCCGTCACCGGCGAAGTAGACGTTCGGCCAACGGGACCAGTAGGTCTCGACGAACCGATCGTCGTCGCCCCACAGCGTGCGCAGCATGGCCGGCCACGGCTTGGTGATCACCAGGTAACCACCGGAGCCGTTCGGGACCGACTTGCCGGCGTCGTCCACCACGTCCACGAAAACGCCCGGGATCGCCTTCATCGCGGCGCCCGGCTTGCCCGCCGTCACGCCGGGCAGCGGGGAGATCATGTGCATGCCGGTCTCGGTCTGCCACCAGGTGTCCACCACCGGTGCCTTGTTGCCGCCGATGTTCTCCCGGTACCAGATGTACGCCTCCGGGTTGATCGGCTCGCCCACGGACCCGATCACTCGCAGGGTCGACAGGTCGAACTTCTCCGGGATCTCCTTGCCCCACTTCATGAAAGTGCGGATCGCCGTCGGAGCGCAGTACAGGATGGAGACCTTGTACTTCTGCACGATCTCCCACCAGCGGCCCTGGTGCGGGGTGTCGGGGGTGCCTTCGTACAGCACGGAGGTGGTGGCGTTCGAGAGTGCGCCGTACACGATGTAGCTGTGGCCGGTGACCCAGCCGATGTCCGCGGCGGTCCAGTAGACGTCGGTGTCGGCCTTGAG
>NZ_DASRXP010000484.1:0-13467 GCF_035687465.1 Kribbella sp. | reverse complement strand
ACATGCAGCACCGAGCGCAGATAGGCCTGGATGTCGCCCCAGGACCGCTCGAAGCGCCGTTGCGCGTCGATCTGCTGGACGAACAGCAGGTCGTCGATCTCGGTCGGCTCGCCGCCGACCTGGCTGTCGAACGCGTCCGACAGCGAGTGCGCGGCATCGGTGGACAGCACCAGCGTGCGCAGGCCTCGCAGCGCGGCCAGCGTGGCGGTGCCGGCCGCGGACGTGGTCTTCCCCACGCCGCCTTTCCCTGTGTACAGCAGAACCCGGGTCACCGTGATCAGGACTCGACGCGCTTTTTGAGCCCCTTCAGGGCCGTGTCGATGATGACCTTCTCCGCCTTGCGCTTGAGCATCCCGATCATCGGGATCGCCACGTCCACGGCCAGCCGGTACGTCACCTCGGTCTGCCCGTCACCCGCGTCACGCAGTACGTAGGCACCGTCCATGCCCTTGACCATCTTGGCCTGGACCAGCGTCCAGGTGACCTCGTTGCGGGACCAGACGTAGTTCAGCGTGTACTCGTCGGAGATCGCCCCGGCATCCACCTTGAACCGCACCTGTTTCGGCCGGCCGGCCTCGTCGGTGGACAGCACCTCGGTCTCGCGCATCGAGTCGGCCCATTCCGGGTACGCCTCGAAGTCCGCGATCACCGCCATGATCGCCTTCGGAGTCGCGTTCACGACGATGGTCGAGGTGGTCTGCTCTGCCATCGATTCACCTCTTCGCTGCCGGGACGGTTGCTGGGCGCCGCTGCCCACGCGAGAGACTATCGCGGGTTCCCAGCCGGTTCGGTGCTCGCCCGCGGCGCGGCCCCGCTCGACCTCGTCCTTGAACCGCCAGATGTTGACCCGGTACTGCGCGACGTAGCGCTCCTGGAGCCTCAGCAGGGCCCGTGGACCCGCCGCCCGCTCGGGGTCGACCCGGAGGTACCAATGGACCACGACACCGTCGCGGACCGGCTCGAGCCACCACTCTGCAGTACCGATCGCCGCCCCGGTCACGGCCCAGCGGACCCCCTCCAGCCCACGTCGCTCCGATGGGGTCAGGGTCAGCTCCGGCCACCACTCGCGCCAGAGGGTGTCCGCTCCGAGCCTCTCGGCGACGTAGGCTGGATCAGCAACGACCAGGTCGTCGCAACTGATGTCGAGCGCTGGCATGCCTGTAAGTCCACTCCCCGAAGTCTGAGTTCTCTGGGTCACATGTGTCTGGCTACTTCCGGGTAAACGACTGTAGCGTGCGCCGGAGTCGACAATTCGTGACCGACTGAGGAGAACACGGAATGCGTGAGTACACCGTTCCACCGGTGATCGAGCCCCCGACCACCGGCGGCCTGAGCGATCCCGTCTGGGCGAACGCGTCTTCCCATCCTGACACCGCGGTCTTCAGCCGCCGGGTCGAGGGCGGCTGGCTGGACGTGTCCGCGGCGGAGTTCGCACGGCAGGTGAGCGCGGCGGCCAAGGGCCTGATCGCGGCCGGCGTGAAGCACGGCGACCGGGTCGCCCTGCTCAGCGCCACCCGGTACGAGTGGACCCTGATCGACTACGCGATCTGGAGCATCGGCGCGTCCACCGTGCCGATCTACGAGACCTCGTCCGCGTCGCAGATCCAGTGGATCCTGACCGACTCCGAGGCCGTCGCCGCGGTGGTCGAGAACGCCGCCCATGGCGCCGTGGTGGAGTCGGCCCGGGCCGAGGCGCCCGCGCTGCAGGAGGTCTGGCAGATCGAGTCGGGCGCCGTCGACGAACTGTCCGTGCTCGGGCAGGACATCACCGACGCCGAGCTCGACAAGCGCCGTACGGCGGTCGTGCCGTCCGACCTGGCGACGCTCATCTACACGTCCGGGACCACCGGCCGGCCCAAGGGCTGCAAGATCACGCACGCCAACTTCATGGACGAGCTCGGCACCGCGGTGAAGGTGCTGCCCGACCTGTTCAAGCTGGACGGTGCTTCGACCCTGCTGTTCCTGCCGTTGGCGCACGTGTTCGCGCGGATCATCCAGGTCGGCTGCGTGATGATGCGGGTCAAGGTCGCCCACACCGCGGACGTGAAGAACCTGGTCGCGGATCTCGGTGAGTTCAAGCCGACCTTCATCCTGAGCGTGCCGCGAGTGTTCGAGAAGGTGTTCAACTCCGCCGCCCAGACCGCGCACTCGGCCGGCAAGGGCAAGATCTTCGACGCCGCCGCCGACACCGCGATCGCCTACTCCCAGGCGCTCGACCAAAGTGGTCCCGGCCTCGGTCTGAAGGCCAAGCACGCGCTCTTCGACAGGCTGGTCTACGCCAAACTGCGCAACGTCCTCGGCGGCAAGGTCGACTACGCCGTCTCCGGCGGTGCCCCGCTCGGTGAACGCCTCGGTCACTTCTTCCGCGGCATCGGCGTACCGGTCCTCGAGGGCTACGGCCTGACCGAGACCACCGCGGCCCTCTCGGTGAACCTGCCCAACGACCTCCGCATCGGCACCGTCGGCCGGCCGCTGCCCGGCGTGACCGTCGGCGTCGCGGAAGACGGCGAGCTCTGCTTCAAGGGTGGCCAGGTGATGCTCGGCTACTGGAAGAACGACGAGGCCACCGCGGCCGCGATCGTGGACGGCTGGTTCCACACTGGCGACCTGGGCGAGTTCGACGCCGACGGGTTCATCCGGATTACCGGCAGGAAGAAGGAGATCCTCGTCACCGCCGGTGGCAAGAACGTCGCCCCCGCGGTCCTGGAGGACCGGATCCGCAGCCACCCGCTGGTCAGCCAGGCCATGGTCGTCGGCGACGGCAAGCCGTTCATCGCCGCCCTGATCACCATCGACCCGGAGACCATCGGTCCCTGGGCCGAGCGCAACGGCAAGGCCAACGACATGTCGCTCCTGGTGGACGACAAGGACCTGATCGCCGAGGTCCAGTCCGCCGTCGACGACGCCAACACCGCCGTCTCCAAGGCCGAGGGGATCAAGAAGTTCGCCATCCTCCCCGACGAC
Organism: Kribbella sp.; assembly: GCF_035687465.1. Classification (NCBI taxonomy): domain Bacteria; kingdom Bacillati; phylum Actinomycetota; class Actinomycetes; order Propionibacteriales; family Kribbellaceae; genus Kribbella; species Kribbella sp. The sequence continues at coordinate 10,503 of NZ_DASRXP010000484.1, read as the reverse complement.
TGGACCCAGGAGAAGGGCGAACTCTCCCTCAAGCTCTCCCTCCGCCGCCACATCGTGATGAAGAACCACGAAGCCGACGTAGAAGCCCTCTACAAGAAGTAGCCAGGAGCCGGAGCGCTGCTCGTGATCGCAGGGCGGTCGCGGTGCACCGCTTCGGCACTAGGGTCGTGCAGGTGCGGATCCTGTTTATTGGCAACAGTTACTCGGCGCGCAACGACCTTCCCGGGCTGGTTGCCCGGCTCGCGAAGGAACGGGGCGTGGTGGTTGAGCATCGGCTGATCTCTGCGGGTGGTGCCTCACTTCGGCAACATCTCAATGCCGGTACGGCGCTCGCCGCGATCGCCGAGGAGTCGTACGACATCGTCGTACTGCAGGAGCAGAGCACGTTGCCGGTCAAGAACGCGGCGCGCATGCATGACAGCGTCCGGGATTTTCATGCCGCGATCGAGGCGGCAGGCGCGCGGACCGCGCTGTACATGACGTGGGCTCGCAGCGATGCTCCCGAGGCCCAACAGGTGCTCACGAAGGCGTACGCGACCATCGCAGCCGAACTCGGCGCCGAACTGGTCCCCGTCGGCATGGTCTGGGAGCGCTTCCTCCGCACGCACGAGCACCCGCTGCTGCACGACGACGACAAGAGCCACCCCGCCCCCGCCGGCAGCTACCTCGCGGCGTGCGTCTTCCTCATCTCGCTACTCGGCGAGGACCCCGTCGGAATTGACGCCCCGGTCAAGGGTCTGGACGCCGACACGGCAGCCCTCCTACGCCAAGCTGCCTGGGACATCTGCCAAGAAATCGCCGACGGCAAGTAGCCGACCGTCACGCACCCGCTGCTGGCGGGACGGAGTTGAGCAGCTCGTCGAACAGGTCTCCGGCGTCCGCGGGCAGCGGGCCGGCGAATTCGATGCCGAGGCGCTGTGCGAGGTCGCGAGCGTGGAGGCGGACGGCTGCCTCGACAAGCCGGGCATAGCTGTCCGTCGCAGCTCTGGTGCGCCGACGGGCGGTCATTCCGAGCAGAGCCGCGATGATGCCGGCGGGCCACCACAAGTAGATCAGCGGTACGTACAGCACCGCCCACGCGCCAAGCTCGGTCGCCCGGGTGATGGCGACCCGTGCCGCCGTGATCTCGTTCCGCTCCTGTTCGGGAAGGATCAACCACAGGTGCGGCCACAGGAGTGCGAGGTCGAGCCGATGATCGCGGAGGAGCCGCACCGAGACGCCGTGGATCCGGTCACCGCTCCAGGTCGGCCGGTCCGGCCGTTCCACCGCAATCGACGTCCTGACGTGGAGCGCGGCATGGCGCGGCTCCGGATCGAGCAGGCGGTTCGTCGCGATCGCGTGCGCTGCCTCGGCCCACCGAGCGCTGTACTCGCGGTGAGCGTCGTCCCACCGGCTCTGGCGCGCTCGACTTAGCCGCAGCGCGAACGCACGCGCCGGGCGCGGCCAGGAATGCCAGTCCGCCGCCAGCACCACCCGCTCGATCGCCGAGCCCAGAACGCGAGCGACCAGTCCTACAGCCACGGACATGGCGAGCGCGGCCACCACCAAGACGACCTGGCCGCCGATGGTGTTGACCGCCGGATCATGCGCCCACTCGGAGACCTGGCGCACCAGCCGGGGAACATCCAGCGCGTGCGACTGGCCGACTGCGCGAGCGGTCGCGACGACCGCGAGGAACAGCGCACCCGGCAGTGCCAGCAGGCCGAGCCACTTGTCGGCGAGCTCTTTGCCGAGCTGGCCGCTGAACCCACCGAGAATCCCGGTCACGGCGCGAGCGTCGCACGTCGGAGCGGAGTACCGGTCACGGCACAGGCCGGTCTGTCGCCGCGGTCCGGCCAGGCGAAGCGAGCGCACGGATGACTTGCACGCGGGCACAGCAGGACGGGCTCACGGGGGCGATCGCGGTGGATGCCGGCCAGCGTCGTCATCGACGCGTCCCGGTTGCGGCCGAACACCCCGACGGCGTCCTGTGCCCTGCGCAAGGCGCGGTGGACCGTTTCGAGCAGGTCGGCAGGATCCGTTCCGTTGCACAAGGCGGCGAGCAATTCGTCGAACTGTCGCGGGCCATCGGCGGGGCCACGATTCCAGGTGGTACGGATGGCTGCGAGGTTCTCGCAGACGTACGCGATGGCGTCAGCTACCTGCTCCGTCGACCTGTTATCGCGTCCCACTGCTCCCTCGAAAATGGTAGATTCCCGCGACCCCAGCACCGCGAGGTTCCGCAATCGTACGCTACGTCACAGTCACTCAGGAGAGGACCGGATGGGACGTCGGGACGACCTGATCCAGCTCCTCGGCGAGCTCCTGTCGCGCATCCAGGAGACCCGCGATCCATCGCAGGCGATGGCGCCGGCTGTCTTGGCGGTGGCGGCGGACTTGGTGGACAGCCTGGATGAACAGCAGTCCCTGGACGTCGAGGCCAGGTACCTGCTCGGCTGGCTGACTTGGCACCAGGCCGAGGCTCTGCAGGACGAGCAGCAGCAGGCCGCGATCGACAACGCGCTGGAGTTGTTGTCCCCGGCGGCGAGCCAGATCGGTCAGCTGGGGTTCCCCGAGCCGCTGCTGCCCGCACTCGGAGACCTGGCGATGCCGGAGCTGGCTGCGATGGTCCAACACGCAACGGCGAACCGCGACACGGCCTTGCTCACGGAGGTCATCGTTCGGTGCGGCAACGTGCTGGAAGTCGCTCCGGCGACACAACCGGAGTTCGCCCGGCGGGTGTCGTTCCTCGGGGTCGCGCTGCTCACCCGGTTCCAGCAAACCGGTGCCGTCGAAGACATCGACAACGCGGCGGCTGCCGTCCGCCACGCGGTGGAACTCGGCGCCGACGATCCCCAGCTCGGTATGTATCTCTCGAACCTCTGCGCGATTCTCAAGACCCGCTACGAGCACACTCGCGACGTGCGGGATCTGGACGAGGCCATCGCCATCGCGCGCAGGTCTGTTCCCCTGGCCACGCAGGACAAACTGGCCGGCACGCTGTCGAACCTGAGCGCGGTGCTGCTGCTGCGCTTCGAACTCGCGAGCAGTCCAGACGATCTGACCGAGGCAACCGACGCCGCCCAGCGAGCGGTCGCGATCGCCCACCCGGCCGATCCGCACCGCCCGGCCATGCTCACCAACCTCACCAAGGCGCGACAGCTTGGCTCCGAGCGTAGCGGGCGTCTGACCAGCCTTGCGTTCGAGCTGCTGGGTCGCTTCCAGACAAGGAAAGATCCGCGAGATCTGGACGAAGGGATAGACACCCTCCGGGCTGCCTTGACGGCCGCGGCAACCGACATCGAGCGGCTCTACTGCCTGTCGGACCTCTGCGGCGCCCTGTTCAACCGCTCCACGCAACGGGACGCTCGCGGCGACCTGGACGAAGCCGCGAGCATCGCGAGCGGGATCGATGTAGCGGCACTGTCGGAGGCTCCACCGGGCGTGCTGCTCAACCTGGCGCACGTGCTGGACCAGCGCGCCCGGGTGGCGGCGGAACTGGACGATCTCGACGCAGCGATCGCCCTGGTTCGCCACGCTGCCGCGGCGATCGCCACCGGGAATCCCCCATCGGTCCATCGGGCCATCGGCTACATCCAGTTGCGTGCGTCGGACATCTGGAACGACCGGACCGGTCGGGACGAGCCCGGACACGCCGACGTACTGCGCCTGCTCGGCGCGTACCTGATGCGGCGTTTCGAATGGACCTACGTGCTGGCCGACATCGACGGGGCGGTCGAGGCGCGACGCCAGGTGGTTGCGGTGACCAGCGGCGATGACGTCGAATTCGCCCATAGCCTCACGTCGCTCGGCTACGCGCTGAAGGCCCGGTTCACCCAGACAGACAGCGCTGCGGACCTCGACGAAGCGGTCGAGGCCGGTCGGCGCGCCCTCGCGCACGATGCCGGCAACGCCCAGATCGCCGTATCGCTGAGCGATACGTTGAGAATCCGGTTCGAGCAGCGCGGCGCCGAGTCCGACCTCGACGAGGCCATCGAACTGGGCCGCCGCGCGACCGGGCTGCTGACGGGAGACAGCGATCACCGGGCGGACACGTTCGCGAACCTCTCGGGCCTGCTGCGCTCCCGCGCCGACCTGCATCCGTACTCGGACGACATCGACGCGGCGGTGGACGCCGGGCGTCAGGCCGTCCTGGCCGCAGATGACTTCGACCGGCCGAAGCTGTTGCTCATCCTGGCACGAGCGCTCGAAGTCCGGATCCGAGGCGCCCACCCCGAGACGGACCCCGGGACCGCCATCGAGGCTGATCGGTCGGAAGCGCTCCGGGTGCTCGCGGAGCTGGTCGGCTCCGCCACGGCGGCACCGCGAATCCGGGTTGAGGGCGCCAAGATGGCTGCCTGGCTGGCCGTCGAGAACCGGGCACCCGGCACCGAAGAGCTGGCACTCGCCGCCGACTTGCTGGAAACCGCAGTTCACCTGGTGCCGGAAATCGCGCCCCGCCGCATGCGCCACCACGAACAGCGGGACGCCATCAGGTCGGCCACTGGACTCGCCGACAATGCCGCCGCACTGGCGCTGCTCGCCCCGGACCGCCCAGCTGAGCAACGCGCCGAGCGAGCGCTTTCGTTGCTGGATGCGGGGCGCGCGGTGCTCTTGAGCCAACTCCTGGACATCCGCGGCGACCTGACCGACCTCCGACAGGCTCACCCCGACCTGGCGACACGATTCACCACGCTGCGGGAACTGCTCGATCGAGACACCGACCCAGCCATCCACGAGGACGGGTACCGCATCGGAGCGGCCACGGAGTTGACCGCGACGCTGCGCGAGATCCAGCAGTTGGACGGGTTCGCCACCTTCGCCCTTCCACCGACCGCGGACGAGTTGCTTGCCGCGGCTGACCAGGGGCCGGTCGTCACGTTCAACATCGCGTACGGCGGCAACGCGCTTCTGCTCACCAAGGATGGCATCACGGCGTTGCCGTTGCCCCGCCTGACCGCACCAGCGGTGATCGACCAGGTCAACGCGTTCCACGTCGCCCTCCGCGAGGCGTACGATCCGGCCGCGGATCGCGTTGCGGCGCAGGACATTCTGACCGGAGTACTGAAGTGGCTCTGGGACAACGTCACCGGACCGGTGCTCGAGGCGCTCGGCTACCACGGAACTCCCGCTGATGATGCCCCCTGGCCGCGGCTGTGGTGGGCGCCCGGTGGATACCTCAGCCTGTTGCCGCTGCATGCTGCGGGCCATCACGACGACCCGGCGAGCGGGCGGACGGTGCTGGACCGTGTCGTGTCCTCCTACACCCCCACCATCAGAAGCCTCCGGCACGCGCGGCGCCGGCAGGCGGCCGCCACTGCTTTCCCGAACCGCTCACTGATCATCGCCATGCCCGTCACTCCGGGGCTGTCGGAGCTGCGCAACGTCCGCACCGAAACCGAACTGCTGACCAGCATCCTCCCCAACCCGCAGACCCTGACCAGGCCCGATCGGGACCAGGTCCTCGCGGAGCTGCCCGGTCACCGCATCGCGCACTTCGCGTGTCACGGGAGCTACGACCTCGAGAACCCGGCGAACAGCCGGCTCTTGTTGCACGACCACGAACGGAACCCACTGAGCGTCGGCGACCTCAGCGCCGTCAATCTGGACGGCGCGCAACTGGCGTATCTCTCCGCCTGTCACACCGCCGTGAACTCAACCGAGCGCCTGCTTGACGAGGCGATGCACCTAGCGGGGGCCTTGCAGGCGGCCGGTTTCCCACAGGTCGTCGGGACGTTGTGGGAGCTGGACGACGAGGTCGCCGCCGAGATCACCGAAGACTTCTATCGCGGACTGCGCATCCCGGGCACCGACACCCTCGACCCCGCCCGCGCCGCGTACTCCCTGCATCGGGCCATCCGTCAACAGCGGGACTACTACTCCGGTACGCCGTCCCTGTGGGCGTCGCATCTGCATTTCGGCTCGTAAGCGCGGTTATGCGTCGCCGAAGATGATCGGACGTAGCGACGGGTGATACCGGACGAACGGATCACGCTGGAACGACAACGGGCCGGATCGGAGCAGCGTCGCCCCGAACTCCGGGCTGTCCGGCCGTGGACCGTGCACGCCGGCGGGAGTGCCGTCACTGCCGACCTCGGCGGAGGTCGCGTAGACCGGCCCGGCGGTCCGCAGCGCTGCCGCCGTTTCGACGCCGGCCGCTGGGCAGCCAAGGAGTACCAGCGCATCCGCGGTCAGACCGTGATCCCGTCCGGTGAACCCGGCGACCAGTCCGCCGTAGCCGCGCGCGATCACCACGACCCTGGCCGCCTTCTGGTAGCGCCCGTGTTCCGCCGTCACCGGCAGGGCGGCGAGAAAACTGGCGAACCGAGAGGTGACCTGGGCGGCGAACGCCGGGTCCCGAGCTTCCGCCGCCGTCTGAGGCGCCACGTAGTCGGCCCAGAGGACCACCGAGATGTCGTCGTCGTCCGGGTCCACCGCGAGCCGGCGGAACAGATCCTCCGCCTGTCCCATCAGCTCGTCCATGAGATGCAGCCCAGAACCGATCCCGGGAACGATGACGACGACGTACCGCGCGTTGTCCGGATTGTTCCGCGCGATGATCACCCGTCCGTCTTCGGGATGGAAACCCATGAGCAAGATGCGGTTGTCGTCCAGCATGGACCACAGTCTGCCCGGTCAGGAGTGCATCACACTCCGCGTTCAAGACGAGGGAGTGATCGGGGTAGGCCGAAGGGCGGGAGCATGGTGTTTTCGAAGCGGATCAGGGCGGAGATCCGGTTGCCTGCGAGGGTGAGGACGAACAGGCCGGTGCCGTGGCGGATGCCGGTGGAAGACCGCAGGTAGGCCCCGAACGCCGGCTGGCCGTTGGCCCGGGTCGGCACGAGGCTGAACCGCCGGTCCGCGCGCAGGATGCCGGTGCAGAAGCGGGTCACGTCGTCGAGACCCTGGTATTCCAGGGGCAGCGGTGGCATGGACATGAAGACGTCGTCGGTCAGCAGGGCCACCAGCGCGTCGATGTCGGCGGTCTCCCAGGCGCGGACGAAGCTCGCCACCACTGCATTCTCAGCGAGTGAGTCGGCAGCGGGAGGCTGCTCGTGGTCGGCAACCGTCGACCGCCAGTGCTGCAGGCCGGCGCGCGCTCGCTTGAGGGCGCTCTTGACCGAGTCGACGGTCGTGTCCAGCATGTCGGCCACCTCAAGGGCGTGGAACCCGAGCACGTCGCGCAGGATGAGGACCGCGAGCTGGCGAGGCGGCAGGAGCTGCAGTGCCGTCACGAACGCCACTGAAATGGATTCGGTCTGCTCGTACCGGGCCTCTGGACCGAGCGGCAGATTGATCGCGCCTTCGAGGAGAGTGTCCGGGTACGGCTCGAGCCAGACGACCTCGCCGAGTCGGGTCGGTTCGGGCGGTTCGACCCCAGGGATGTCCCACTCCTTGGCCGGGCGTCGGCTCGCCGAGCGGAGCGTGCTGAGGCACCGATTGGTGGCGATCCGGTAGAGCCAGGTGCGCAGCGAGGCACGACCGTCAAACCCTTCGAGGCCCCGCCAGGCGGCCAGCAAAGTGTCCTGGAGAGCGTCCTCGGCATCCTGGAACGATCCGAGCATCCGGTAGCAGTGCACCTGTAGCTCGCGGCGATGCGGTTCGGTGAGCGCTCGGAACGCCTCACCATCTCCACCCCGCGCCCGGCTGATCAGATCGGCTCTCGGCAACTCCACTCTCGCCACCTCTCTCTTGCTTCCACCCTGTACAGACGCCGGCCGAGGAGCAAACGGGGCGGTCGGCGGGCGCCCCCTTTCCCACCATCGTGGCGTCTAGATCCTTGATAGCCGACAACACCAAGGGAGAACGGCCATGGGAAAGATCGTCATCAGCGAGAACGTCACGCTCGATGGAGTCATGCAGGACCCGACCGGTGAGGAGGGCTTCCAGCGCGGCGGCTGGTTCGGCCGGGTCGGGGACACGGACCGCGAAGCGTGGGCCAAGGCCGAGTTGGAGGAGGCGCTGGGCGCCGAGGCCCTGCTGATGGGTCGACGGAGCTACGAGTACTTCGTCGCTCGGGGGTGGGGATCGCGGAGCGGCGAGTGGGCGGAGAGGTTGAGAAGCCTGCCCAAGTACGTCGTGTCGTCGACCCTCGGAGATCTCGAGTGGATCAACTCGACGGTACTGAAGGGCGACGTGGTGACCGAGGTCTCGAAGCTGAAGGAAAGGGTGAACGGGGATATCGTCGTCTACGCCAGCAGCGGGCTGGTACCCACGCTGATGGAGCACGACCTTGCCGATGAGCTGCGGCTGATGGTCTTCCCGTTCGTGCTCGGGGCCGGCAAACGCCTCCTCGGCGAGACCAGCGCAATGTTGCCCCTCCGCTTGGTCGACACCCGAACGATCGGCGACGGCGTCGCCTTCCTCACCTACCAGCTCGTCCGCAACACCTAGTACGCCGATCAGCGGCTGCCGGTGAAGGTGATGCCGTTGGTGATCTGCTTCTGCGCGAAGAAGAAGATCGCCAGGCAGGGCAGGGTGATCAGGATGGAGGTTGCCATCAGCAACGGGGTGTCGGTGCCGTTGACGGACTGGAAGCCGGCCAGCGCCAACGGCAACGTCTTCCACTGGTCGGAGTTGATGTAGATCGCCGGCCCGAGGAAGTTGTTCCAGTAGCCCATGAACAGCAGGATCGACACCGCCACCACGGCGGGCCGGGCCAGCGGCAGGTAGACCAGCAGGAACATGCGGAACCACCCGCACCCGTCCATCACCGCCGCGTCGGCCAGCTCGGACGGCATCCGGGCGAAGAACTGGCGGAACAGGAAGATGTAGAACGGCGAGCCGAAGAACGCCGGCAGGATCAGCGGGTACAGCGTGTCGATCATGCCGAGGTTGTTGAACAGCATGAACTGCGGCACCATCGTCACCTCCCCCGGCAGCAGCATCGTGGCGAGCACGATCGCGAAGACCACCCCGGAGAACCGCACCCGCAGCCGGGCGAACGCGAACCCCGCCAGCGAACACGAGAAGACCGTGCCCACGATCGGGATCAGCGTGGTCAGCACCGAGTTCAGCGCGTACCGCCAGAAGGGGAACGAGGTGATCGCGCGCGAGTAGTTGTCCCAGAGGAACTCGCGCGGCCAGATGCTCGCACCGGCGCTCCCGACCCCGGCCAGCGAGCGCAACGAGGTCGCGATCATCCACAGGAACGGGTACACGAACGCGAGCGACCCGAGCGCCAGTACGACGTACAGGACGATCGTGACCGGCAGGTTCCGCCGCCAGTACGGGCGGTCTGCCCGCAGGCCCGTCCGCGGGCCGGCTACCAGGACAGGTGATTCGCTCACCGACACCGCCATTAGCGAGCCTTCCTCGAGGAGCGTCGGCGACGTCCGCCGCCGCCCTGCTCGGTCTCGTAGTACACGGCGAACGAGCTGGCGCGAGCGGTGACGGCCGTGAGCGCGAGGATGATGACGAACAGCATCCAGGCCAGTGCCGAGGCGTAGCCCATCCGGAAGTTCTGGAACGCGTTCTCGTACAGGTAGTAGACGAAGAACAGCAGCGAGTTCTTCGGACCACCGTCGGCGATGAAGCCCTGGGTGAAGATCTGCAATGCGCCGATGATCCCGGTCAGGATGTTGAACAGGATGATCGGGCTGAGCTGCGGCAGCGTGATGTGCCAGAACACCCGGGTCACACTCGCCCCGTCCAGCGCGGCCGCCTCGTACAGGTTCAGCGGCACGTCCTTCAGGCCGGCCAGGTAGATCACCATCGCGCTACCCACGGTCCACAGGCTCATCAGGATCACCGTCGGCAGTGCCCAGGACGCGTCGTTGAACCACCCCGGCCCCTGAATGCCGACCTTCGCCAGCAGATCGTTGGCCAGCCCGTACTGCGGGTTGAAGACCCACAGGAACAACACCATCTGGGCCACGCCGGACACCAGGCTCGGCAGGTACCAGATCGTGCGGAACAGCCTGATCCCGGGCAGATCCACATTCATCAGCAAGGCGACCAGGAACGCGAGCACCGTCTGCAGCGGCACGCTGATCACGGCGTACAGCAGGGTCACCTTGAGCGCCTGCGCCACCTTCGGATCCTGGAAGGCCTCGGTGTAGTTGCCGAATCCCACGAACGTGGGCGGCGTGATCAGGTCCCAGGAGGTCAGGCTGACATAGACCGAGGAGATCATGGGTCCGACCGTGAAGATCAGGAAGCCGATCAGCCAGGGCGAGATGAACAGCCAGAACGCGATCGTCTTGTCGGCCCGGGCCCACTTCCGCTTCGCCCCGTACGCCGCCAGCCCGATGACGGCGTACAGGGCGATCAGCAGGATCAGGAACGGGACCAGCGGCACCAGCACCGCGGGCACACCCCAGGACTCCGCGAGCTGGCGGATCCAGCCGATGGTCGGATTCATGAATCGATCTGCCTCACTGCTTCAGCGCAGCGGTGCACTTGGTGTTCAGCTCGGGCAGCACCGTCGCGACATCACCCTTGCCGGTGCCGAGCGGCGTCCCATCGAGCATGCCCTTCTCGGCATCGCCGGAGATCTGGGCTTCCTTCTTCACCGAGACGCCG
>NZ_DASRXP010000483.1:0-13720 GCF_035687465.1 Kribbella sp. | reverse complement strand
CATGAGCAGCACGGTGGGCATGATCAACATTCCGGCCACGAGCAGCGCGGTGGGCATGATCAACATTCCGGCCACGAGCAGCACGGTGGGCATGACAAGCATGCGGGGCATGACCCGGAGATGTTTCGGAAGAAGTTCTGGCTGAGCTTCGTTCTCACCATCCCGATCGTGGTGACGAGCGAGATGGTGATGGACTGGTTCGGCTACTCGCTGGACTTCACCGGGATGAGCTGGGTCGGGCCGGTGCTCGGCACCTTCGTGTTCTTCTACGGCGGCTGGCCGTTCCTGGTTGGCGGGGTTCGCGAGGCTCGCGATCGCGCGCCGGGGATGATGCTGCTGATCTCGATGGCGATCACCGTCGCGTACGTCGCGTCGATGGCGACCAGCCTCGGAGCGTTCGACCTCGACTTCTGGTGGGAACTGGCTGCACTGGTCACCATCATGCTGCTCGGCCATTGGCAGGAGATGAAGGCGATCGGCCAAGCGCAGGGTGCTCTGGCTGCGTTGGCGGCACTGCTTCCCGACGATGCTGAGCGCGTGACCGACGACGGTGTCGAGACGGTCCCGGTCGCCGACCTGCACGTCGGGAACGTAGTACTGGTGCGGTCTGGGGCCCGGGTCCCAGCTGATGGCGAGATCGTCGAGGGCGCCGCCGAACTGGACGAATCCATGATCACCGGTGAATCGCGGCCGGTGTCGAAGGCCGCTGGGGATCGCGTGGTCGCGGGTACGGTCGCGACCGACTCCGCGATCCGCGTGCGGATCAACGCCGTCGGCGACGACACCGCTCTGGCGGGCATCCAGCGACTCGTCGCCGAGGCCCAGGAGTCCAGCGGACGTGCGCAGGTACTGGCCGATCGGTTCGCCGCGATGCTCTTCTACATCGCCACGGCCGCAGCCCTGGTGACCTTCGTAGCCTGGTGGATCTTCGGGACGCTGAGCGAAGCGGTCGTGCGTACCGTCACCGTCTTGGTGATCGCCTGCCCTCACGCCCTCGGACTGGCCATCCCGCTGGTGATCGCGCTGTCGACCGCGGTCGCGGCCAAGGCGGGCATCCTGGTCAAGGATCGGCTCGCGCTCGAGCGCATGCGGACTGTGGACGCGGTGCTCTTCGACAAGACCGGCACGCTGACCAAGGGCGAGCACGTCGTGACCGGCGTTGCCGGCGCCGGCCTCGAGGAAGACCAGGTACTGCGTATCGCGGGTGCTGTTGAAGCCGACAGCGAGCACCCGCTCGCCCGGGCGATCGTCACCGCGGCCGACGCGGCGAACGGTCGTGCGACGGCGACCGACTTCAAGTCGTTGACCGGGCGCGGCGTTCAGGCAACGGTCGACGGTACGACGTACGCCGTGGGTGGACCCGCGTTGCTCCGGGAACTGGATGCCAAGGTCCCGGCCGAGCTGACGGAACACGAGAGAGAGTGGTCCGAGCGAGGCGCCGCGGTTCTCTATCTACTTGCTGTTAGCAACGGTTCGGGGACTGCAATCGGCGCTGTCGCGTTGGAGGACGAAGTTCGGCCGGAGGCACGCGAAGCGGTCGAGCAGCTCCGGGCGATCGGCATCGCCAAGCTTGTGATGATCACCGGCGACGCGAAACCGGTCGCCGAGGCAGTCGCCGCGGACCTGGGGTTCAGGCCCGGGGTGGACGAGGTGTTCGCCGAGGTACTTCCCGCCGACAAGGACAAGGCAGTCACCGAACTGCAGGGCCGCGGCCTGACCGTCGCGATGGTCGGCGACGGGGTCAACGACGCACCGGCGCTGGCGCGAGCCGATGTCGGGATCGCGATCGGCGCGGGTACCGACGTTGCCATCGAGTCGGCCGGTGTCGTGCTGGCTTCCTCGGATCCCCGCGGGGTTTCCGGGGTGATCCGGCTGTCCAAAGCGTCGTATCGCAAGATGATCCAGAACCTCGCCTGGGCAGCCGGGTACAACGTGATCGCCATCCCGCTGGCGGCCGGCGTATTCGCGTGGGCCGGCTTCACGTTGAGCCCCGCGATCGGCGCTGTCCTGATGTCAGCGTCGACCATCGTGGTCGCCCTCAACGCTCAAACCCTCCGCAGACTTCACCTCACCCCGGACCGCTGAAGACGCCGGTCCTCGCCCTGCACGACGCGGCGGATCGAGGGCTGGGCGAGCGCCAAGACAAGGGCGGCGAAGGCGCATGTCGCCCAAAGGCCTACTGGGCCAGTGATTGAGAGGAGTTGAGTTGCGGTCAGGGGCGCGATGGTCGTGGCGATGCCCCAGCTGATGCCGAAGACGGCCAGGTAGCGACCGCGGGCGTGGTCGGGGGCGAGGGCGGAGACCAGGGTGTAGTAGCGGCCTAGGAGGAGCAGATCCCCGAGACTCCAGACCACGGCTGCGACGAGGAATGCAGGCAGGTTCTGCGCAAAGCCGTTGGCTAACAGGCCGGCTCCGAGCAAGAGGTAGCCGATCGTCATGGCGCGGAAATCGCCGAGTTCGCGGAGGCGGCGGGTGTGCAGGAGTCGCTGTCCGGCGATCAGGGTCAGGGCCGAGACGGTGAGGATCACGCCGATGCCGGACGCGGGTTGGCGGCGCTCGAGCAACGTGAGCGGCAGACCGATGATGAGCTGCATGTAGAGCGTGGCGAACGCGGTGCCGGAAACGAGCAGCACCAAGAGCCGCCGATCGCGCCAGGCCGCGGGCCGCGGCGGGTCGGCCGTTGGCCCGGGCGAAGTAGGCGCCGGCTGGAGCGGGACGGGCGTTGGGCTGGGCGGGCTGGGCGGGCTGGGGGCAGCCTTGACCTGTGGCGGGCTCTTGGTCGTCGGGATGGCCGGGTGGATGCCGTTAGGCAGTAGGAGTCCGATGAGCAGGGCGCAGGTCAGGCAGGTGATGGCGTCGATGGCGAAGAGCCAGCGGAGGTTCCAATCGCTCAGCCAGGCGGCGAGGAGGCCGGCGACCACAGCGGCGGCGGCCATCGCGGCGCCTAGCAGCCCGTACGCCGCTGGGCGGTCCGCCGGGGTAGTGACATCGGCGATGGTCGCCTGGCTCGGCGGTTCGTAGATCTCGAAGACGAGGCCGAGGAGTCCGACCGCCAGGATCACGGACAACTTGCTCCCGGAGAGTGCGATCCAGCTCTGGGCGACCGCGCAGCCGACCAGCCCCAGGACGATGGTGTGTCGACGACCGAGCCGATCGGCGAGGTGCCCACCGAAGATGCGGGAAGGGACCGTCGCCACCCCGAACAGCGTGAGGATCAGCCCGACCTCGGCGATCGTCGCTCCGTACTCGACGGTCAGGATCACCCCGAGGAACGGCAGGGTGAAAGCGCCGAGCCGATTCACGGCGCGGGCCGCCACCAGGATCCACACGGTCGGCGACAGGCCCCGCCACGGCGAACCCGCCGACCTGAAGGCAGTCCCCGGCTCAGGAGAGACACCCGGTGCGGGCGGGGCATCTGACGCGCGCGAGGTTTCTGGCCTGGCGGTCAAAGCGAGTCTCCTCCGGTTGGCGGCGGCGTGACTAGTGAAAGCGGTATGGTTGGTCACGCTGCGGTCGACCTTAGAGAGGGATCTGTGACTAGTCAAGTGACGTTCGATAGTCATGTGTTCAGCGTGCTGGCGGCTGCGGTTCAGCTTGTGAACCGGCTGACGGCGGGGCAGTTCGGAGGCGTCGACTATGCCGCTCCGGAAGGTGCGGCGCAGGTCGAGGCGACTGCCGACGCGTTGAGCGCTGACGGGCGTCCACGGCCGGACGTGACGCCGGCTGACGCCAAGCAACTCGCGGAGGTCGCGACAAGGATGCGGGCAGTCTTCGAAGCAGTCCACAGATCCGAGATCGACCAGGCCGCGGCCGAGGTCAACGCGCTGTTGCTGGATACCAATGCCCGGCCGCAGTTGGACAACAGCGGTGAGCTGGGGTGGAGTCTGCACTTTCACGGTGCTGATGACACCTTGGCCAACGGCTGGTCCGCCGGTTGTGCGGCCGGCCTCGCGCTTGCTCTCGGCAGTGATCTTGCCGGTCGGCTGGGGGTGTGCGCGGCGCCGCTGTGCGATCGCGTCTTCGTCGATGCCTCACGCAACAGTCAGCGCCGCTTCTGCTCACCCCAGTGCCAGAGTCGGGTCAAGGCCGCAGCCCACCGCGCCCGCCAACAGCCGACGCACACCTGATCACCCGGGGGTGACGCAGCACCCCGGCAGATACCCGATCAACGACCGGTCCGGCTCAGCGGTAGGCGGAAGGCTGAGAAGAGGGCCGGCAAGTGGAAGGACAGCACCGCGGAGATGCCGGCCTTGGTCAACGTCAGTACCTCGATCGAGTGTGCGTGGAACAGCCCGTCGTGGCCGCGGGTGTACATCGCGAACGCCGGCTGGCCGTTCGCCGCTGTCTCGACCATCAGTCGCTGGCCCTCGCCGAGCGGGAGCTTGGATCTCAGCAGGCGCAATACATCCACCCGCCCGTCGAACCAGGTCGGGATCGGTGGCATCTCCCATCGGGTGTCTTCAGTCAACAGTCCTTCCAGCGCGACGAAATCCGCTCGTTCGAACGCCTTGGAGTACTGGTCGAGCAGCGCACGGCGTACGGGTTCGTCTGGTTCGCTGAGCTGATCCTCGGCCGGGGAGAGCTTGGCCAACTCGGCCCGGGCGCGCTGCAGCGAACTGTTGACCGCAGCAGTCGTGGTCTCGAGCAGCTCCGCCACCTCCGACGCCTGCCACACCAGCACGTCACGCAGGATCAGTACTGCGCGCTGCCGCGGCGGCAGGTGCTGCAGTGCGGCCACCATCGCCAGCCGCAGACTCTGCCGGTCCCCCACAACCAGAGCAGGATCGGGGAACGGCTCGAGCCAGCTGATCTCGAGCGCCTGCGCCTCCAGGTCATCCGGGTCGTTGCCAGGAGCACCTAGAGCCGACGGGACGATCCGGCGACTGCTGTGCTGCAAGGCATTCAGGCAGACATTGGTAGCGATCCGGTAGAGCCAGGTCTTGATCGACGAACGCCCCTGGAACGCCCCGAAGCCCTTCCACGCCCGGAGGTACGTCTCCTGCACCGAGTCCTCGGCGTCGTGCAGCGACCCGAGCATCCGGTAGCAGTGCGCGACCAGCTCACCCCGGTACTGCGCGAACTCGTCCTCGAGGTTCATCGCATCTCCCCGACCGCCTGTGGAACCTTCACTTCGCCCGTACTCCGTCGCGCGGTGATCCCGAGCCCCGCAAGAGCTCCGGCCAACGACAGTACGCCGGAAACGACCATCGCCCGGGTGAATCCCGTACTGAAGGACTGGTATCCCCCAGCGCTGGCGAAGACCGCGGCCGCCACGGCGACTCCCGCAACCCCACCGAGCTGACGCATCATCCCGAAGATCCCGGACGCGATTCCGACCGATTCACGCGGCAGGGACCCGATCGCCGCACTCTGCGTGGCCGGCATCGCCATCGAGACACCACAGCCCGCAACGATCAGCGGCAGCACGAATTCGGAGTACCGCATGCCTGGTTCGGCGATCAGCGCGATCCAGGTCATCCCGGCACCCTGGAGAGCCAGGCCGGTCACGACGAACGGTCGCTCGCCGTACCGATCGACCAGGCGGCCCGCAATGGGTGCGACGAGGAAGAGTGTGGCGGTCCACGGCAGTAGTTGCAGACCGGCCTTGAGCGGCCCGGAGCCGAGCACGGCCTGCATGAACTGGGCGAGGAAGAACACCGCACCGAGGAGCGCCGAGTTCAGGAAGAAGGCAGCCGCGTTACCCGCCGAGAAGCCGCGCTCACGGAAGAACGCCAGCGGCACCATCGGCTGTCCGACGCGATTCTCCCAGGCCAGGAATCCCAGCAACAGAAGGACTCCCAGGACGAGCGAGCCGACCACCTCCCCACTCGCCCAGCCGGCCGACTCACCACGGACCACACCCCAGACGAGGCCGAGGACCGACAGGGTGATCAGGGCCGAACCACCCAGGTCCAGCGAACGAACGACACCCCGGCTCTCGGGGATCTTGCGAAGTACCAGCGGGATCGCTACCAGGCCGACGGGCACGTTGATCCAGAAGATCCACTGCCAGGCAAGGCCTTCCGTGACGGCGCCGCCGATCATCGGGCCACCCAGTACGGCGAGTCCGGTCACGCCGCTGAAGATGCCGATCGCCCAGCCGCGGCGCTCGGGCGGGAACGCTGCTCCGAGCAGACCCATCGCCAGCGGCATCACCATCGCGGCACCGATGCCCTGGACGGTCCGGGCGGCGATCAGCCACGGCACAGAGCTCGCCAGCGCGCAGCCGACCGAGGCCAACGTGAAGAGTGCGAGACCGGCGGCGAACGTCCGGCGCCGGCCCCAGCGGTCGCCGAGTGCGGCGGCCGTCATCAACAACATCGCGAAGCTCAGGCTGTAGGCGTTCACGGTCCACTCGAGTTGCTCGATCGAGGCACCGAGATCCGCCCGGATCGTGGTCAGCGCGGCGGCGACGACCAGCACGTCCAGCGCCACCATCACCGAGCCGATCGAAGTCAGGGCCAGCACCCAGCGCTGCCCGACGGTTGTTCCTTCGTTACTCACTGCTCCTCCAGAAGCTCGCTGTCACTGGTACTGACAGCGGCGGAGGCCCGGAATCATCGCTTCGATGAGTTTTCGCTGTCCGGGCGGTGTACGCGATGGTCTGCCCGAAGGGGCAGGAAGGGTGACGGTGCGGTCACCTAGAGTTAGCCGACCGATGGATTCAGGGGAGCTTGTGACACAGATCAGTAGTGGTGTCGACGATTTGCGGACTGCGATCAGCGGTGAGGTGATCGGGCCGGATGATGCGCGGTACGACGATGCGCGGCGGGTGTGGAACGGTGATATCGACCGTCGGCCGGCCCTGATCGCCCAGTGTTTGAGCGCCTCCGACGTTCGCGCGGCGGTGCTCTACGCCAGCGAGCGCGGTCTGGAGATCTCCGTCCGGGGCGGGGCGCACAGCATGTCTGGCGCGGCCGTCGTCGACGAAGGGCTGATGATCGACGTCAGCCGGATCAACCAGGTGACGGTCGACCCCGAGGCAAAGCGCGCCCGGGTCGGTGGAGGTGCGAAGCTGGCCGAGCTCGATGCGGCCACGCAGGCCCTTGGGCTGGCCGTTCCCGCGGGCATGATCAGCACCACCGGTGTCGCCGGTCTCACGCTCGGCGGCGGGATGGGCTGGCTGACCCGCCAGGCCGGGCTAAGTCTCGATAACCTCGTCTCGGTGCGGATCGTCACTGCCGACGGCGGCATCCTGCGCGCGGCCGAGGACGAGCACCCCGAGTTGTTCTGGGCTGTCCGGGGCGGCGGCGGGAACTTCGGGGTGGTGACGGAGTTCGAGTTCCGGCTGCACGAGGTCGGGCCGATCGTCCAGTACGGGATGCAGTTCTGGGGTCTCGACCAGGGCGCCGAGGTGTTCCGGATCGCGCGCGACCTGATCCCCACGCTGCCGCGTGAACTCAACGTGGTGATCGCCTGCCTGAACGCTCCGCCGGCGCCGTTCGTGCCCGAGGAACTGCACTACCGGCCCGGATACGCCTTGCTGGTCGTGGGTTTCGGCGATCCCGAGACGCACGAGAAGGTGCTGGCCCAGATCCGCGAGGCGCTGCCGCCGCTGTTCGAGCTGACCACTCCGATGCCGTACGTCGCGCTGCAGCAGTCGATCGACGAAGGCAACGCCTGGGGATTCCATTGCTACGACAAGGGTTCGTACCTCGAGGATCTGTCGGACGACGCGATCAAGGTGATCACCGACCAGGTGCCGCTGAAGTCCTCTCCCCTGTCGAACACGCTGTTCTACCGACTGGACGAGGCCTACTCGGAGGTCGGCGAGGACGACACGGCGTTCGGCGGCGGTCGCTCCCCGCGGTACGCGGTGTTCATGGTGGCCGTCTGCCCGACACCCGAGTTGCTGGTCCAGGACCGAGCCTGGGTGCGCTCCTTCTGGGAGGCGCTGCGGCCGCACACACTCGGGATCGGCAGCTACGTCAATGCGATGGCAGAGAGCGAGGACGACCGGGTTCGCGCGTCGTACGGCGAGGCGAAGTACGGGCGGCTGGCCAAGATCAAGGCGACCTACGACCCGGGCAA
This sequence comes from Kribbella sp., assembly GCF_035687465.1. NCBI lineage: Bacteria > Bacillati > Actinomycetota > Actinomycetes > Propionibacteriales > Kribbellaceae > Kribbella > Kribbella sp. Next base: position 5,689 of record NZ_DASRXP010000483.1, on the reverse strand, counting down.
CGCCTTCCACCGCAACGCGAACATCCGGCCCGCCTGACCGCCGCGCTTTAAGGCTGTCTGAAGGCCTCTGCACCATGATCTGCCCGAAAGGACGCTGTCGCCCGGGATCACCGCTCCTAGGGTTGACAGGACCATCGGGGAGGAAACCATGACTCAAACTGCCGGAACCGGCATCATCGACGAACTGCGGACGACCTTCGGGGGCACCGTCTTCGGGCCCGCGGACGAGGGCTACGACGACGCCCGCCGGGTATGGAATGCGGAGATCGACCGGCGGCCTGCCGTGCTCGCCCGCGTCCAGGACGCGGAGGACGTCCGGGCGGCGATCGCCTTCGCCGTTCGGCACGACCTGGAGATCGCCGTTCGCGGCGGGGCACACAGCGTGGCCGGGGACTCCGCTGTGGACGACGGCCTCGTGATCGACCTCAGCCGGCTCAACCAGGTCACCGTGGATCCCGCGGCGAAGACGGCCCGCGTCGGCGGAGGCGCGCTGCTGGCGGATCTCGACGCGGCCACCCAGGCGCACGGACTCGCAGTACCGGCCGGCATGGTCAGCCACACCGGCGTCGGCGGTCTCACGCTCGGCGGCGGGATGGGCTGGCTGACGCGACTCCACGGCCTCAGCATCGACAACCTGGTCTCGGCCGAGGTGGTCGTCGCCGACGGGCGGATCGTGCGCACCAGCGAGGACGAGAACGCGGACCTCTTCTGGGCCCTCCGCGGCGGCGGCGGCAACTTCGGTGTCGTCACGGAATTCGAGTTCCGGCTGCACGAGGTCGGACCGATCGCTCACTACGGCATGCTCTTCTGGGAGCCGGCACACGGCGCCGAGGTCCTCGAGCTCGCACGCGAGGTCATCCCTTCCCTGCCGCCCGAGATCAACGTCGTGGTCGGCGGCCTGAACGCGCCGCCCGCGCCGTTCGTCCCCGAGCACCTGCACTTCCAGCCCGGCTATGCGCTGATCGTCACCGGGTTCGGGTCGGCCGAGCAGCACGCCGAGGTGCTCGACAAGCTGCGCGCGGCCCTGCCGCCGCAGGTCGACTTCGCGGCGCCGATGCCCTACACCGCTGTGCAGCAACTGATCGACGAACCGACCGCGTGGGGTGCCTACACCTACGAGAAGGGTGCGTACCTCGAGGACCTGACGGACGACGCGATCGCCGTGATCACCGACTACCTCGGGCGGAAGCAGTCGCCGCTGTCACTGAACCTCTTCTACCGCCTGGACAACGCGTACTCCGCTGTCGACGAAGACGCCACCGCCTTCAGCGGCGGCCGGTCACCGCGGTACGCGAGCTTCATCGTCGGCGTCAGCCCGACCCCCGACGGGATCGCCGGCGAACGGGCCTGGGCCCGCTCGTACTGGAACGCGCTCGTCCCGCACGCGATCGGCACCGGCAGCTACGTCAACTCGATCGGTGAGGTCGACGACGACCGGGTCAAGGTCTCGTACGGCGCGAAGTACGACCGGCTGGCCAAGATCAAGGCCGAGTACGACCCGGGCAACATCTTCCATCGCAACGCCAACATCAAGCCCGCTTAGGGGCCAGAGCGACGGAGACGATGAGCGGGCCTAGCGCCAGGGTCCGCCACTCTCCGTCGAAATCAGCCGGTACTTCGAGTCCGTGGGCCGGCCACCACGCCAGCATCGGGATGTCGGCGAGTTTGCAGAGACACTCCGCCCGGGTCCAGCGTTCCCAGAACCGCTCCTCGCCGAACCGGCGGGCCAGCGGTTCCGGGATCGCCTGGTCGGCGTACTCGGCGTCGATCGTGACGGACCACCCGGGCGGCGGCTCGGCGTACCAGCCGACGCAACCGAAATCGGCCAGATGCGACCGGGTGACGGCGTCCGCCATCTCCTCGACCGAGCCCACCTTCAGGTGGTCCCGGGCCGAGGCGAGGAGGTCAGATACCGGCGGCACCATCGATGACGATGACCTGGCCGTTGATGTTGGTGTTGTCGAGCAGCAGCATCCGGACCACCGGCACGACCTCCTCCGGCTCGGTCAGGTGACCGGTCGGGGTACGGCGGACGATCTGGTCCAGCTGGGTCTGGCCGAGCACCGCGGACATCTCCGAGGCGAAGAAGCCGGGCGCGACCGAGTTGGCGAGCACGCGACCGCCGAGCTCACGGGCCAGCGACCGGGTCGCCGCGTCCATGCCGCCCTTGGTGGCGGAGTACGCGACCAGGCCGGGGTAGCCGCGCTGGGCGCAGATCGAGGTGACGTTGACGATCCGGCCCTTCAGGCCCTTGGCCATCATCCGGCGCAGCACGTACCGGGTCAGCACCAGCGGCGCGGTCAGGTTCGTCTGGATGATGTTGGCGATCTGCTCGGCCGAGGTGTGTACGTGCAGCGAGTCCTGGCCGACCGCGGCGTTGTTGACGATGCCGTCGATCGGGCCGAGCCTGCCCTCGACCTCCTTGACGAAGGCCTTAGCGCTCTTCTCGTCGTTGATGTCGACCGACCCGACGTGCACCTGGTCCGGGTACTTCTCGGCCAGCTGGGTCATTTCCGGCGTCACCGTGCGCGCGAACGCGGCCACCTTGACGCCCGAGTCGATCAGGTCGGTGACGATGGCCAGGCCGAGACCGCGGGAACCGCCGGAGACGAGGACCACCTTCGAGGGCGGCACCAGAGTGGGTTCAGACATCGCTTTTCAGGGTCTCCTTCTGGGGAATCTCGTCCAGGAAGCGGATCCGGCGCGGTACGCCGTAGTCCGGCAGCCTGGTCGTGCACCACTGCACCAGGTCCGCGTCGGTGATCGGTCCGAGGTCCGGGTCGGCGACCACCTCGGCCGCGACCATCCGGCCGACCAGCGGGGCCTTGCGGGCGAACACCCGGGCCCAGGCGACGGCCGGGTGGGCCATCAGCACGTTGCGGACCAGGCCGGCGGACACCTTGGAGCCGCCGACGTTGATCTCGTCGGTGTCCAGGCGACCGGTGATCAGCACCCGGTCTTCGACGAACTCGACCCGGTCGCCGGTCCGGTGCGCGCCTTCGAGGCCGGCACCGTGATGCGGCGAGCTGATCACCAGTTCGTCGCCGTCCACGTGCAGGATCGGCCGCTCCGACTCAGGATCCGACACCGATTGGGGGTCACGGTCCAGCCAGGTCTTCGGGAAACCCGCCAGGCCGTCGTGGACGACGATCGACGCGCCTACCTCGGACGACGCGTAGATCCAGGAGATCCGGGCCTGCGGGAAGATCTCCTTCAGCCGGTCCAGGATCGCCTGGTCGACGGGCTCGCCGCCGAGAGTGATCTGCTCCAGCGGGACCTTGGCGAGTGCCTCGGTGTCGCGGTAGATCGTCTGGCGCCAGAAGGTCGGCGTACCGGAGGCCGCGGTGACGCCGTGCTCGGCGGCGATCATCGGCCAGGTCTCCAGGTCGGACGGCTCGATCACGACCAGGCCCTGGTCGGCCTGGGTGAGCGAGATCGTGATGACCTGCCACCAGGCGTACGTGCCCGGGGAGTACGGGACCAGCCAGGTGCGCGGCTGCTGCTGGCCGCGGACGGTGGTCAGTGACTCGAGGGTGTGGCCGATCCGCTTGGGCCGGCCGGTCGAACCGGAGGTGAGCAGCCAGACGCGGCCGGACTCTTCCACCCGCTTGAGCTTCGCGGGGGTGACGGAATGCTCGTCACCGTTCGCGATCACCACGGCGAAGCCGGACTCGCCCAGCTCCTCGCGCATGCCGAGGTCGACCCGGGACGAGGTGGCGACCAGCAGTTCGGTGCCGTGCACAGCGTGATGCCGGACGGCCGCCAGCGCGTCCGCGCCGTTGTCCACCAGCACAGCCGCCGGCGAGGGCAGCTGCGGCAGCTTGTGCAGGGTCCGCCAGGTCAGCGTCTTGCCACCGACGACGACGCGGTTGTCGTCACCGATCAAGGCGGTCGTACGACGCTGGGCGGTCACGCCGACTGAAGTTGCTCGATGAAGTCCAGGACGTCGCCGACCTTGGCGATCTGCCGCAGTCCGGGAGCATCGAAGTTCAGCTCGTCACCGATCTCGTCCTCGACCCGGAGGGCCAGTTCGGAGAAGTCCAGGGAACGGAAGCCGATCTCCCGCAGATCGGCGCTGTCGTCGCCCGGCAGTTCCTTGCCCTGCGCCTTCATCACCTCGCCCATCAGGTCCCGGATCTGGGCGCGCGTCAACTCACTCATGAGCCCAGAGCCTAGCGGCTGGAGCGTGGCTGGACGATTCGCCTCCAGAGAGGCCGTGGTCCAGGTCACCCTCGTTCCTCCGGTACCGGGTCTTCCGGGGTCGAGGCGCGGCGCACGGCTCGGCGGAGGCGGTTCATGCGGTCTCTGATCTCCCAGCCGATCAGTGCGATCAAAGGCGCGATCGCGGCGGCCGCGGCCAGCAGGACCTCCTCTACTGGCAGGCCGGCGATATGCAAGGCGGACATGGTGCCTCCCAGTGACAGGACCGGAGGAGTTCGCCTACTCAGGGTAAGCGCCGGGAGCGGGGAGGTAAACGGCTCGGCGGACCGGTACATTCGGGCGATGACCTCCCCGTCTCCCGGTGGATACGACCCACGGCACTTCGACAAGCTGTTCGAGCTGGAAGCGCAGAGTTTCTGGTTCCGCGGCCGCAGCGACCTGATCAACTGGGCGCTCGACAAGCACTTCCCGTCCGCGCGTTCGTTCCTCGAACTGGGCTGTGGGAACGGCTACGTGATCGACCGGGTCCGGCAGATCCACCCGGACTGGCGACTGGTCGGCACCGAACTGTTCGAGGAGGGGCTGGCCAAGGCCCGGATCCGGATGCCGTCCGGTGTCGAGCTCACCCAGCTGGACGCCACCACCAACCCGTACGACGCGGAGTTCGACGTGGTCGGCGCGTTCGACGTGATCGAGCACATCGAGGCCGCGCCCGCGGTACTGGCCGGCATGTACCAGGCAGTGAAGCCCGGTGGCGGGCTGCTGGTCACCGTCCCGCAGCACAAGTGGCTGTGGAGCGAGGCGGATGTGGCAGCCCACCACGTCAAGCGCTACACCCGCCGCGAGCTGGCCGGGGAACTGCGCGACGCCGGCTTCGAGCTGGTCCGGGTGGCCTCGTTCGTGTCACTGCTGCTGCCCGCGATGATGGCGTCGCGACTGCTCAAGAAGGACGCCGGCAACGTCGAGGAGGAACTCGACATGGCGGCCCCGCTGAACAAGGCCTGCTACGCGGCGATGCGGTTCGAAGGCGCCCTGGTCCGGGCGGGAGTGAACTTCCCGGCCGGCGGTTCGCTGCTAGCCGTGGCCCGCCGCCCGCTCTGAACTTTTCCCTGTCGCCGGCACTCTCGCCAGTCATGACCCGACCAGGACGCGCGGCGAGCGTCGCCGCGCTGGCAAGCCTGCCCGTCCTGCCGCTGGGCTGGTTCGTCGCACTGCAGGCCCTTCCGGCCTGGATCCCCGTGACGTACCTCGCCTACTTCCTGGTCGTGATCGCCGTCCCCGGCACGTTGTTCTGGCGGCGGCTCACCGGCGGCACCGGCTGGTTCGCCGTCGACGCCGTGCTCGGTACGACGTTCGGCGTGGCCTGCGAGGCCCTGATCTACCCACTGGGAAGGTGGCTCGACGTACCGCTGGCCGCCTTGGTGATGCCGGCCTTCGCACTCGGCATCTTCCTTGCCCTGCCTCGCAAGCGGCCCGTCGAGCGGATCACTCCCTGGTGGGCCGTCGCCGGGGTGATGGTCTCGGTGGG
>NZ_DASRXP010000482.1:0-19001 GCF_035687465.1 Kribbella sp. | reverse complement strand
ATTCCGAACCTGGAAGTTAAGCCCGACAGCGCCGATGGTACTGCGACCGGTAGGTCGTGGGAGAGTAGGACGTCGCCGGACATTCACACTGCTAAGGGCCACCCACACCGGGTGGCCCTTAACATTTGTGCCAGTACTTTTGTCTGAGCGCATCACCTCGAACACCGATAGGAGTCATCGTGGCTACGCCACCTCGCAACCCCCGCTCCGGTCCGGGCGATCGCCCCGGCCGTGGTTCATCCGGCGGGGCAGGCCGTTCCGGCCGTGCCGGCGGCGGGCGCTCTGACTCCACTGGTCGAGGTGGCGCCGGCAGCGGCAACTTCCGCCCCGGCTCAGGCCGCGGCGATGCGCCCCGCAGTGGTAGTGGCGGCGGTGGTGGTGGCGACTTCCGCTCGGGCTCTGGGCGTGGTGACGCTCCGCGCTCTGGTGGTCCTCGAGGTGGTGCGACCGGCGGTCCGCGGTCGAGTGCTCCTCGTGGTGGCGCCTCGGGTGGTTCTAGTTCTTATCGGGACGATCGTGGAGCTCCGCGTCGTGACGACCGGTCCGATTCTGGGCGTGGTGATGCGCCTCGTACGGGTGGTCCGCGGTCTGGTGGTCCCAGAGGCGGCGCTTCTGGCGGCTCGAGTTCGTACCGTGACGAGCGTTCGGCTCCGCGCCGTGACGATCGCTCCGGAGCCCGCAGGGACGACCGCTCAGGACCTGGGCGTGACGACCGTTCGGCCCCGCGGAGGGATGATCGCTCGGGTCCCCGCAGGGACGATCGTTCGGGTCCGCGCCGGGATGACCGCGGCGAGCGGGACCCGTTCAAGGGTCAGCTCGGTGGTCGGGACGAGCGCGGTGGGTCGAGGCGTGAGGAGCGTCCGCCGGTCCGGCGTGATGAGCGTGGTGCAGGTCGGTGGGAAGACCGCGGAGCTGCCGGTCGTGACGATCGCGGGGGCTCGCGGGGCGACAGCCGCCCGGCCGAGCGTGGTAGCCGCTCCACCGGGCGCGGTGACGACCGGTCCGCTGGACGACGGGATGAACGCGCCGGCGGACGCCGGGACGAGAGGTCTGCCGGCTGGCGGGACGAGCGGAGCAGCGGTCGACCGGATGATCGTGGCGCTCCACGCCGCGATGACCGGAGCGCGCCGAGTGGCGAGAACCGTGGTGCTCCGCGTGGAGACGCGCCTCGTACGGGTGGTCCGCGGTCTGGTGGTCCCAGAGGCGGTGCTTCTGGCGGCTCGAGCTCGTACCGCGACGAGCGTTCGGCTCCGCGCCGGGATGATCGGGGTGGACCGCGGCGGGATGATCGGCCTGGGCCTCGTCGGGGTACTGGTGGTGGGTTCCCGCGGGACGAGCGTGGTGGGGCTCGGCGGGCTGAGCGTGGTGGGCGGGACAACCGGGAGAACCGGCGTCCCGACGAGGAGAGGGTCGGGCCGCGGCGCGACGATCCCGTCATCCCGGCGGACATCACCGGGGCTGAACTCGACCGGAGCGTGAAGGCTGAACTGCGGTCGTTGCCGCGCAGTCTTGCCGACCTCGTTGCGCAGCACCTGGTGGCGTCCGGGCGGTTCCTGGACGACGACCCCGAGCTCGCCTACCTGCACGCCAAGACGGCGCGAAGGCTCGCGGCGCGGCTGGGCGGAGTACGGGAGGCTGTGGCGATCACGGCGTACCTGGCTGAGCATTATGACGAGGCGCTGACTGAATTCCGTGCGGTGCGGCGGATGACGGGGAACCACGAAGTGCTGCCGATGATGGCGGATTGCGAGCGGGCACTCGGGCGGCCGGAGAAGGCGCTGGCGTTGTCGCGGGAGAAGCAGGTCCTCGGGATGGAGGAGGCTTCGCAGATCGAGATGCTGATCGTTGCGGCCGGTGCACGGCGCGATATGGGGCAGACGGCAGCCGCGATCCAGACGCTCGAGGTGCCGGAGCTGACCAAGCGGACCCGCGCCGACTGGTTGCCGCGACTGCGTTACGCGTACGCCGATGCGCTCGAAGAGGCGGGGCGGACCGAAGATGCGCTGGTGTGGTTCCACCGTGCGGCCGGTGCGGACGCCGAGGGGTCTACCGGGGCGGCCGAGCGGGCGGCGCAGCTGGAAGGGCTCCAGTTCACCGATCTCGACGACGACGAAGAGTACGAGGAGACCGACTCAGAGTTCGAAGACGAGCCCACAGCCGAAGCAAAGGACGAGTCGGCGGACGAAGCCGAGGACCACGACGCTGAGGATGAGTTCACGACCGAGGATGAGGTCGGAGACCTGGCCGAGGTTGCGGATGAGGTTGCTGACGCTGAGGAAGTGCTTGTCGACGAAGCGCCTGACGGCAAGGACGAGTTGAAGGACTGAGAAGTGGGGACGGCCCGGGTGGGTGGTGAAGAGATTCGCCGGCTGCCCGGGCCGTCTGCTGTTTGCGGTCGGGTGGGGCGACGCGCAAGGGGAGTAGGCAGGGGTTGGGCGGTCGGGGAGAATGGGGCGATGGTTGTCGGGCGAGAGGGGCGATGGTGGAGAGTCCCGAAGTGCTGACGACTGGGCCGCAGGACGACGCGGTGGCGCCTGAGTCGCAGGACGGTGTCGTGGCGGCTGAGGTGCAGGTTGGTGGGATTGAGGCTAGGTCGGCGGGTGGTGGGTTGACGGGGGAGTCGCCGACGGGTGTGTTGGTGGCGGCTGCGTTGGTTAAGGGGGCCAAGCGGCTTCGGCGGGCGATCGTCATGGTCGAGAAGTCCGAGGACGACGCCATTCACCAGGTGCGGGTTTCGTGCCGGCGGCTGCGGAGCGACCTCAAGTTGTTTCGCAAGATGTTGGCCGGCGACTGGGCCAAGGACCTCCGGACCGAGCTTTCGGCGCTTGCCAACAGTTGCGGGGAGGCGAGGGACCTCGAGGTCATTGCCGCCCTGGTTCGCGAGAACGCCACCAGCGAGGACGACCCGGAGCACGTGGCCACGATCTTGAGTACGTTGACTGTCGGGCTGGAGCGCGCTGCTGCTCGTTCGGCGGAGGTTGTCACCAGTGAGCGGACTGCCACTCTGGTTGAGGATCTGGAGGCGGTCGCGGCGGCCCCTGAGCTCAAGGAGAAGGCATCCCGCCCTTGTGGCGAGGTTCTACCCCAGCTGCTGGCGTCGGCACGGCATACGTTCGGTGAGGCCGCGGACCAGTTGAAGCCCTGGACGCCTGATGACGACTGGCACGAGGTGCGGTTGCTGGCGAAGCGGGTCCGGTACGCAGCCGATACGGCAGCGTCCGTGATGGGCGACGAAGCGAAGGAGACTGCGGTTCAAGCAGCCAAGTTCCAGGAGTTGCTCGGGCAGCACCAGGACCACTGCGCCGCGGCCGACGCCCTGCAGGCCCTCGCCAAAGAAGCCGCCTCCCAAGGCGATGCCGAGCTCTCGTTCTCGTTGGGCCGGCTGATCGAGCGTCACCGAGCCGCCCGCAAGCCGCTCCGGGAAGAGTTCCTCTCGCTCTAACACCGCCCGTAGCACCTACTCGAGGCTGCGGAACAACAGTCCTACGCGGGGTTTCGGGCCGAAGGACGTCGCCTTCTGGGGGAGGATCTTGCCGCGCGCGGCGGAGCGTAGCACCTGGTCCATGCGGGGGGCGACGAGTTCGACCGCGGCCTGGGTCGGGCCGGCGAGGGCCAGGGCGTCGGCGAGGGCGTGGTGGAAGGTGATCTCCTCGACCGGGACGCCCCACGCGGGCAGCAGTTGCTCGTGGAGCAGGGCGACGGTCGGGGTCACCTGGCCCTCGGTGGACCGCAGGGTCACCCAGGAAGTGCCGTCGGAGATCGCGATCCGGTCCGGTACGCCGTCCACCCGCCCGGGGAGCACCTCCCACCCGGCCGGAGTACGGGTTGAGACCGTGGCGAGCGTCAGGCCGGGGACCAGGCGGTGGATCGGGTCCAGGGTCAGCGGGTGGCGCTCGTTGTCGACCAGCATCGCGAGTCCCACATCCGTGCCCGGCCGCGCCGGATCCTGCCGGAACCGTTCCAGGTACGCCGCGTAGCGGTGGTGGCCGTCGGCGATCAGGGCTTCGTGGCGGGCCAGTTCGGCGGCGATCTGCTGGAGTTCGTCCGGGTCCTCGATCCGCCAGATCTGGTGGTGTGCGCCGTTCTCGGTGTCCGCTACCAGCCAGGGTTCGCCCGAGCGGGCGTTGTCCACGGCGTCACTGGCCGCGCCGCCTCCGCCGTACGCGAGCAGGATCGGTTCGAGATCGGCGTCGGTCGCCTGCATCAGTTCGAACCGGTCGTCGACCCACTGCTGCATCACGTCTTCGTGCGGCAGGACGACCTGCCGGGCCGGGTCGAGCCCGAGTGCGCCGACCAGGCCGCACAGCACGGCGTCGCCGACCCGCTGCTCGTACACGTACAGGGCGGGCCGCGCGTCCTGGATGACGACACCGTCGCGCTGCCAGTCGATCAGCCGTCGCGCCGGCTCGTCGTACCGGCCGGAACCGAGTTCCGGATCGCGTGGAAGGATGAGTCTCACCATGTTGTGGAGATCAGAGTCAGTCAGCCGCCGGACCAGAGCGGGTTCCAGTACGTCGTACGGTGGCGAGGTGACCGCGCCGAGGGCGCTCACCTTGCCCGCCACGAACCGCCAGGCGCGCATCGGCTCCAGCCGCAGCACGCTTCCGGGGGCTTGGGACATGGGCGGCATCGTACGGGGGGAAGCATGACCGCGAAACGCGAATCGCCAGCCCCACTGTCGGCTTGTGACGAACCGCTCGCCCATCGGTACGACGTCGCGCTGCTTGACCTGGACGGGGTCGTCTATGTCGGGCCGGATCCCGTGCCGGAGGCACCGGAGAACCTCCGCAAGGCCGCCAAGGAAGGGCTGCGGATCGGCTACATCACCAACAACGCCAGCCGGCCAGCGGCTGTGGTCGCCGAGCATCTGGCATCGTTCGGGCTGGATGTGATCGCGGACGACGTGGTCACGTCGGCGCAGGCTGCGGCCAAACTGATCGCCAGTGACTTCCCCAAGGGCTCACCCGTGCTGGTGATCGGCGGTGAGGGCCTGTACGCCGCGCTGGACGAATACGGGCTGACTGCGGTCCGCTCGAGTGACGCGGATCCCGTGGCCGTAGTACAGGGGTTCCACCCGGATGTGAACTGGGTGATGCTCGCGGACGGCGCGCACGCGATCAACGAGGGGGCCAAGTGGTACGCGACGAACTTGGACCTGACCATCCCCACGGCCGGGGGTAAGGCGCCGGGCAACGGGACGCTCGTACAGGCCGTTCGGGCCGCCGTCGAGGTAGATCCGATCGTCGCGGGCAAGCCGGAAGCGCCGTTGTTGGAGACGAGTATCGAGCGGCTGAAGGCGGAGCGGCCGCTGATGATCGGGGATCGGCTGGATTCCGACATCGAGGGCGCGCACAACGTCGGGATCGCCAGCCTGTGGGTGGCGACCGGGGTGAACGACGCGCATGATCTCGCCCGGGCGCCGAAGAACCAGCGGCCGACGTATATCGGCGCAGGTCTGGGTGCGCTGCGGCAGAAGCATCCTGGGGTCGAGGTCGACGGCGGCAAGCACACGTGCGAGGGCTGGACGGCCGAGGTGGTCGACGGCGCGGTGGTGGTCAAGGGTGAAGGCGAGCGGTACGACGGACTGCGCGCGATCCTGTCGGCGACGTGGGCCGCAGTGGATGCACCGGCCAAACCAGCCGCCAAGAGCGCCACGAAGAGCGCTGCCAGGGCCCGGCGTCCCTTGCCGAAACCCGCCCCGGCTCCAGGCACGATCAAGATCGACGCCGCCCTGCACCGGGTAGGCCTCAGCAAGTAGCGCCGGCCTGATCGGGGTGGCGCGCGGGATGGGTGGGGTGGTATCGGGAGCGCAGCGCGATACCGTGGCAGGCAACGGGCGGACTCCGGTCCGCGCCGGGGCGGTGGGGACGGTATCCGAGCAAGGAGGCAGTCATGGTGATGGACGCGGTGCGCGGCTACGTACAGCTGGCGAACGGTCTGACCGAGGTGACGAGGCAGCGCGCGACGCACGCGGCGAAGGCGCTGCTCCAGCAGACCGGGGCCGATGCGCTGACCACCAAGGTGAGTGACCTGGCCGACGAGATCGTTGCCACCAGCAAGAGCAACCGCCAGCTGCTGCAGGCGATCGTGGCGAACGAGGTCGAGGGCGCGGTCGCGCGGCTGGGCTTCGTCCGGACCGAGGAGGTCGCCGCGCTGAGCCGTCGGGTCGAGGGTCTCGAGCGCGAACTCGCGGAGGCGCAGGCAGCTCAGAAGACGGTGGTCAAGAAGGCAGCGGCCAACAAGTCGGTCGCCAAGAAGTCGGTCGCTAAGAAGTCGGTCGCTAAGAAGTCGGTCGCTAAGAAGTCGGTGGCCAAGAAGGCGACGGTGAGGAAGTCCGCGGCGAAGAAGGCGGCCAAGAAGGCCCCGGCGAAGAAGGCATGACGTGACCGAACACCCCGGCGAGGAGTTCCCCCCGGCGGTCGACCCGGACGTCGAGCCACAGCCCGACGAACGCCGTACCCCGGACTACGACACCGAGCCCGAACCAGACATCACCCCGCACGCCGACCAGGCGGACGCAGTCGACTACACCGAAGCCGAGCCGACTACGCAGGAGCAGGCGGTGGAACGGGAGGACGGGGTGCATCCGTTGGTCGAGGAGACCATGGAGCGGCTGGACGGGTTGCGGGAGCGGCCGGTTTCGGAGCATGCCGAGGTGTATGCGGATCTGCATGAACGGCTTCAGACCGCTTTGGTGGAGGCGGACGCCGAGCACGGCGACCGAGGCTGAGTGGCCAAGGCTGTCAGGCGTTCCCGGCTTGATGCCGAGCTGGTCCGGCGTGGCCTGGCCAGGTCCCGCGAGCACGCGAGCGAACTGGTTGCGACCGGCAAGGTGAAGGTTTCGGGCACGGTGGCCACCAAGCCCGCCACCGGCGTCGGCGCGGATGCCCCGATCCTGGTCGACACCTCGGAGACCGATGACCCCGGCTATGCCAGCCGCGGCGCGCACAAACTGGTCGGTGCGCTCGAGGCGTTCACCGACATCACCGTGAAGGGCCGCAGGTGCCTCGACGCGGGCGCTTCCACGGGCGGATTCACCGACGTCCTGCTCCGGAACGAAGCGGCCAGCGTGATCGCGGTCGACGTCGGCTACGGCCAACTCGTCTGGGCGCTGCAGACCGACGACCGGGTGACCGTGATGGACCGTACCAACGTCCGCACGCTCACCCTGGACGACATCGGCGGCGATCCGGTCGACCTCGTCGTCAGCGACCTGAGCTTCATCTCCCTGACCCTCGTTCTCCCCGCGCTGCTCGGCGTGGTGAAACCCGACGGTGATCTGGTGCTGATGGTGAAACCGCAGTTCGAGGTCGGCAAGGAGCGGCTCGGCAAGGGCGGCGTGGTCCGTGACCCCGAGTTGCGCGCCGACGCGGTCCGTGGGGTGGCGGCGAAAGCGGCCGCGCTGGGCTGGGGCGTCGCCGGGGTAGCGGCCAGTCCATTGCCGGGTCCGTCGGGAAATGTCGAGTACTTCCTGTGGATACGCCGTACAGCGTCGGTGCTCGATGAGACGATGCTCCGGACCGCTGTCGAGAGCGGCCCGCAGTGACCAACGGAAGGCAGGTCCCCGTGCTCGAGCCGGCGTCCGATCCACGGCGCGTGCTGCTGGTGACGCACACCGGTCGTGATCTCGCGGTGGAGGTCGCCCGAGAGGCCCACCGGCTGCTGACCGCGGCCGGCCTGGTGGTGCGGCTGGTCGGCGACGAGGCCGAGGCCCTGGAGCTGGACCCGGTCGAGATCGCGTACGACGCGGACAAGGCGGCCCAGGACGTCGAGCTGATCATGGTGCTCGGCGGCGACGGCTCGATCCTGCGCGGTGCCGAGCTGGCCCGCCCGCACGGGACTCCGGTGCTAGGGGTGAACCTGGGCCACGTCGGCTTCCTGGCCGAGGCGGAGGTCGACGACCTGGCCCGGATCGTCGAGGTGGTGGTCGGCCGCACCTACACGGTCGAGGAGCGGATGACGCTCGCGGTCGACGTCCATGTCGGCGACGAGCTGGTCTTCGACACCTGGGCGCTGAACGAGGCCAGCATCGAGAAGGCCGCCCGCGAGAAGATGCTCGAGGTACTGGTCGAGGTCGACGGCCGCCCGTTGTCCCGGTGGGGCTGCGACGGGGTCGTGGTCGCGACGCCGACCGGCAGTACGGCGTACGCGTTCTCCGCCGGCGGGCCGATCGTCTGGCCCGAGGTCGAGGCGATCCTGATGGTCCCGCTGAGCGCGCACGCGTTGTTCTCCCGGCCGATCGTGGTGGCGCCGACCTCCCAGCTGACCGTCGAGCTGGTCGCGGCCTGGCACGGGCGCGGGGTGCTGTGGTGCGACGGACGCCGGATGGTCGAGGTGCCGCCGGGTGCCCGGATCCAGGTTCGGCGCGGCAAGACGCCGGTCCGGTTGGCGAGGGCGCACGAGGTGTCCTTCACCGACCGGCTGGTGGCCAAGTTCGACCTGCCGGTGCTCGGCTGGCGGGGCGCGGCAGAGCGCAAACGAAGTGCGAAGAGGAGACCTGATGCTCTCTGAGATCCGCATCACCGGGCTGGGCGTGATCGAGGACGCCACGCTGGAGCTCGATCCGGGCTTCACCGCGGTGACGGGTGAGACCGGTGCCGGCAAGACCATGGTCGTGACCGGGGTGAACATGCTGCTCGGCGGCCGTGCGGACAGCGGGCTGGTCCGGCACGGGGTTCGCCGGGCGCGGGTCGAGGGCCGGGCGAGCGGCGTGCCGAAGTCGATCGTGCAGCAGGCCGAGGACCGTGGCGGCGAACTGGACGACGACGAGCTGCTGATCGCGCGCGAACTGTCCTCCGAGGGGCGGTCCCGGGCCTTCCTGGGTGGCGCCTCGGTGCCGGTCTCGGTGCTTGCCGAGGTCTCGGGCGACCTGGTGGCGATCCACGGGCAGGCTGACCAGTGGCGACTCCTGCAGCCGGCGCGACAGCGGGAGACCCTGGACACCTTTGCCGGTAAGGCGGTTCTGGTCCCGCTCGGCGAGTACACGACGGCGTACCGGCGGCATCGGGAGGTCGATTCCGAGCTGGCCGACCTGACCACCCGGCAGCGCGATCGCCTGGCTGAGGCGGATCTGCTGCGCTTCGGGCTGGACGAGATCGCCAAGGCGGAGCCCATGCCGGGCGAGGACGTCGAGCTTGCGGCTGAGGAAGAGCGGCTGGCCTATGCCGACGGACTCCGTACTGCGGCGACGTCGGCGGCCGAGGCTCTCACGTCGGAGGATCTCGACTCGAGTCGGCCGAGCGACGTACTGGGACTCCTCGCGCTGGCGAAGCAGGTGCTCGACGGGGAGCGCGAGCACGACGCCAAACTGGCCGAACTGGCCGACCGGGCCAGCGAACTGGGGTACTTGGCGGCAGACCTGGCCGGCGAGCTTTCGTCGTACGCGACTGATGTCGATACCGACCCGGCGCGGCTTGCCGTGGTCAGCGATCGCCGTGCTGTGCTGACCGGGCTGGTCCGGAAGTACGGCGATGCGGACGGGACGGTCGACGAGGTGCTCGACTGGGCCAAGCGGTCCGCGGTGCGTCTGGCCGATCTCGACGGTAGCGACGAGCGGGTCGAGCAGTTGACCGCGGAGCAGGCCGAGCTCCAGGCCCAGCTGAAGGATCTTGGTAAGCAGGTCAGCGCGGCCCGGACGGAGGCGGCGCAGCGGCTCGGGGTCGCGGTGTCCGAGGAGTTGAGCGGGCTGGCGATGCCGCACGCGAAGCTGACGGTCGAAGTGCACGAGACCACGCCCGGGCCGTTCGGCGCGGACGAGATCGAGTTCTGCTTCGCGGCGAACCCGGGCAGTCCGGCGCGGCCGCTGCAGAAGGCGGCCTCCGGCGGTGAACTCTCGCGGGTGATGCTCGCGCTCGAGGTGATCCTGTCCGACACGCATCCCGTGCCGACGCTGGTGTTCGACGAGATCGACGCCGGGATCGGTGGACGCGCGGCCGTCGAGGTCGGCAAGCGGCTGGCGCGGCTGGCGGAGAAGGCGCAGGTGATCGTGGTGACGCACCTGCCGCAGGTGGCCGCGTTCGCGGACCGGCACGCCGTCGTACTGAAGAGCGACGACGGCTCGGTCACCACCAGCGGTCTGGTCGCGCTGGACGACGATGCCCGCCTGAAGGAACTGTCCCGGATGATGGCCGGCCTGGAGAACTCCGACGCCGCCCAGGCCCATGCCGAGGAACTCCTCGCCCTGGCGGCAGAACGCCATACGAAGGGCAAGAAGCGGCCCAAGCGCTGACATGTGACCACAACCGCCACGCGCGCCTGCCGTGGCCGGGAGGTGGTCCGAAAGGATGATTTGTGGGTGTCCGGCGGGGGAATTGCTGCCGGATCCGTCGGTCGGTAGGCCCGCAGGCGGTGAAAAAGGCGGGCCGGGGGCTCTTGACATGGCAGGATGAGAGCGCGATGAAATTGCCCAGCCTGCGTCGAGCACGCCCTGCTGAACTGCCCGGAACCGCCGGAGTGGTCCGGCTGGATCGGCGTACCAAGAATCTCACCAAACGGCTGAAACCGGGCGAGATCGCGGTGATCGACCATGTCGACCTGGACCGGGTCAGCGCCGAGGCGCTGGTGGACTGCCGGGTCGCCGCGGTGGTCAACGTGGCCGACTCGATCAGCGGCCGCTACCCGAACCTCGGCCCCGAGATCCTGGTCGAGGCGGGCATCCCGCTGGTCGACGGGATCGGCCGCGAGGTCTTCTCGGTCCTGCACGAGGGCGAGCGGGTCCGCCTGTACGACGGGGTGCTGTACCGCGGCGAAGAGGTGGTCGCCAAGGGCGTCTCGCAGGACAGCCAGACCGTCGCGGAGCAGATGGACGACGCCCGGGCGGGACTGTCGACCCAGCTGGAGGCGTTCACCGCGAACACCCTGGAGTACCTGCGCCAGGAGCGGGACCTGCTGCTCGACGGCGTCGGCGTACCGGCGGTGCACACGGCGATGGACGGCAAGCACGTGCTGATCGTGGTCCGCGGGTACGACTATCGCGAGGACCTGGTCGCGCTGCGGCCGTACATCCGGGAGTACCGGCCGGTGCTGATCGGGGTGGACGGCGGCGCCGACGCGCTGGTCGAGAACGGGTACGTGCCGGACCTGATCGTCGGCGACATGGACTCGGTGAAGGACGAGACGCTGAAGTCGGGCGCCGAGGTGGTCGTGCATGCCTACCGGGACGGCCGCGCGCCGGGCTCGGAGCGGCTGGAACGGCTCGGGGTCGAGTCGATCGAGTTCCCGGCCACCGGCACCAGCGAGGACGTGGCGATGCTGCTGGCCGATTCCAAGGGCGCCTCGCTGATCGTCGCGGTCGGCACCCACAACTCACTGGTGGAGTTCCTGGACAAGGGACGCGCCGGAATGGCCAGCACCTTCATCACCCGGTTGCGGGTCGGTGCCAAGCTGGTAGACGCCAAGGGTGTCGGCCGGCTGTACCGCAGCCGGGTCTCCACCCTCCAGGTGGCCGCGCTGATCCTGGCCGGGCTGTTCGCGCTCGGAGTGGCCATGGTCGCCGCCGGCGCCGACGAGGTGCTCTGGTCGATCCTGCAGGCGCGCTGGAACGAAATCTATTTCGAGATCCGGGAGCTGTTCACGTGATCGACTTTCGCTACCACATCGTCTCGATCGTGGCGATCTTCTTCGCCCTCGGCGCCGGCGTGGTGCTGGGTGCCGGGCCGCTGAAGGGCACCGGGACCGAACTCGTCCAGGCCCAGGCGAACCGGGACCGGACCGCGCTGGAGGACGCCCGGGCCGAGCTGATCCAGGTCAAGGCGCTGGACAAGTACCGCGACGACTACGTGGCCAAGGTGACCGCCGGGCTGACCGACGGCAAGCTGGCCGGCAAGCGGGTCACCATCGTGACCATGCCGGGCGCGGACGGCGACCTGACGAACACGACCCAGGATTCGCTGGAGAAGGCCGGTGCGCAGGTCACCACCCGGATCTCGCTGGACAGCAAGCTGTTCGACCCGGGCCAGCGGCAGCTGGTCGAGCCGCTGGTGAACGAGCTCGTCACCGCGGACATCACCTTCCCGCAGGACAGCAACACCTACCAGCGCGCCGGGCTGATCCTGGCCCGCGGCATCGCCGCCCCCGAGGAGGGAAAGACGGTGGACAGCGAAGCCACCACGATCCTCAGTGGGCTCACCGGGTCGAAGCTGCTCTCGGTCAAGCCGACGCCGAAGGACCGGGCCAGCCTGGTCGTCGTGATCGCGGCGAAACCGCCGACCCCGACGCCGGACAACTCGTCGTACGCCGACGCGGTGGACTTCGCGGAAGGACTCGACCTCGGCAGTGCCGGCGCGGTCGTCACCGGGATCCCCGAGACCGCACAGAACGGCGGCCTGCTGAAGGCGCTGCGTGGTGACTCCGACGCGACCAAGATCCTGTCCACGGTGGATGTCGCGAACATGCCGAGCGGGCAGGCCACCATCGTCTTCGCGCTGGTCGAGCAGGCCGGCGGCAAGGCCGGGCAGTACGGCGGTGTCGACGCCAAGAACGGTGTTGCTCCGTCAGCGGTCCAGGCGTCAGGGAGCTGAGATGGGACTCGGAAGGCTCGGCGCCGCACTGGTCGCCGCCGCAGCCACCAATGCCTTGGAACGGGCCGCTGAGAAGCTGCCCAAGGAGAACCGCGCACCGTTCGAGCGGACGAACCACCGGGGTGAAGCGGTCACCCTGCTGGAAGGTCCGGTGGCGGTCCTCGGAGCGCTGGCCGGTGTCGCCGCGGCGCCGTCGACTGCAGGCCGCGTGAAGGCAGCAGCATTGCTGGCCGGTTCAGTGTCCGGTGCCGTCGGTGCGTACGACGACTTGGCCGGGGCCACGCAGACAAAGGGCTTTCGCGGTCATCTCGGTGCATTGCGTCGCGGTGAGGTGACTAGTGGCGCGGTGAAGCTCCTCGGTGTCGGTGCCGCCGGACTGGCCGCGGCGGCGTTGTTGCCGCGTCGCTCCAAGGGTTTCGGTGCCGTCGTGGAGATCGTTGCCGATGGTGCCTTGATCGCCGGTACGGCGAATCTCACCAACCTGATGGATCTTCGTCCGGGCCGCGCGTTGAAGGCGGTCACGGTGTTGAGTGCGCCGGTGGCTCTCGCCAGCGGACCGGCTGCCGCGGTGGTCGGTGCGGCTGCCGCTTCGGCGCCGTCGGATCTCAACGAGCGCTCGATGCTCGGCGACTGCGGGGCCAACGGACTGGGCGCAATCACCGGTACTGCGCTGGCGGCGTCGCTGCCGCGGTCCTTGAAGGTGCTCGCACTGGGCGCGGTGGCAGCGCTCAACCTGGCCAGCGAGAAGGTCAGCTTCACCAAGGTGATCGCGGAGACCCCGGTGCTGGACAAGCTCGACCAGTGGGGTCGACGACCGCGGTGACGATGCTGTGAGCACGGGCGGTCGGATCGCCCGGGCGGCGCTGCTGGTCGCCGGGGTGACCGTGCTGGCCCGTGTGGTCGGCTTCGGGCGGTGGCTGGTCTTCTCGAAGACGGTCGGTGCCGGTTGCCTCGCCGAGGCGTACGCAACAGCCAATCAGCTGCCCAACGTGCTGTTCGAGATCGTGGTCGGCGGTGCGCTCGCTGGAGCCGTCATCCCGGTGCTCGCCGGTCCAGTGGCTCGTGGGGATCGTGCAGCGCAGGGCAGGATCGTCGGGGCGTTGCTGACCTGGTCCCTGGTGTTGCTGGCGCCTTTCGCCTTGGTTGCTTGGCTGCTGGCTTCGCAGTACACCTCTGCGATGCTTGATGCGGGTCCGGAGTGCAGTGGTTCGTCGGCGACGGCCACCCGCATGCTGGTGATCTTCGTACCGCAGGTCTTTGGGTATGCGATCGCTGTAGTCGCCACGGCTGTGCTGCAATCCCACAAGCGGTTCGCGGCCGGTGCTGTGGCTCCCTTGATTTCCAGTCTGGTCGTCGTGGCGACGTACCTGTTGTTCGCGGCCGAGGCGCCTGAGGCTGATCAGGCCTCTCGGGGAGCTGCGGATCTGCTGGCCTGGGGTACTACCGCCGGTGTGCTCGCGCTAGCGCTGACGGTGTTGGTGCCGATGCTCCTGCTGCGGTTGCCGATCAGGCCGACGCTGCGGTTGGACCCGGGCGTCGGGCCCGTACTACGCAAGCTCGCGGCGGCTGGCCTCGCAATACTGGTCGCGCAGCAACTGGCGTTCCTGGTCACCACTTATCTGGCGAACCACAGAGGTGTGCCGGGGAGTATCGCGGTCTACACCTGGGCGAATGCGGTCTACCTGCTGCCATACGCAGTACTGGCTGTTCCGATCACTACTGCGGTCTTCCCGCGGCTTGCAGCGGCGTACGAGTCACGGGACACCGCTGCCTTCAACCTGTACGCCGCTACGTCCACCCGGGCAGTCATGCTCGCCGGGGGAGCGGGAGCGGCTCTGTTGGTCGGTACTGCGGTCCCGGTGGCGCGGGTCTTCGCCTATGACAACGGGCAGGTGCAGGAGGCACAGGCATCGTCCCTCACGGACGGGTTGTTCGCCTTCGCCCCAGCCTTGATCGGGTTCGCCGTACTCATGCACGTGGGCAGAGTCCTTTACGCGCGGCAGGCCGGCCGCAATGTCGCCGTGGTCACTGGAGCGGCTTGGCTGGTTGTCGCGGTCGCGGCCTTCCTGCTGACCTTGCGGTGGGACGGTGGAGGCGTGGTCTTCTCACTGGCCGCAGCGATGTCGATCGGAATGCTGGCCGGAGCAGCGGTGCTCCTTGTCGTGTTGCATCGAGCCGCCGGACCTGGTGTGCTCAGCGGACTGCCGCGAGCAACCATTGCCGCCTTGATCGGCGCGACCGTGGCCGGGGGTGTGGGGTGGTTGGTCTCGCTGCCCTCCGGGGACGGGAGCTGGGGGAGTGGGCTGGTCTTCTCGATACTGTCCGGCTTGGCAGTAGTGATCGTGTACGCCGTGGTCGCGGTGGCTGTGGATCGTCCGGATGCCCGGGCTCTGCTGCGTCGCGGAGTGCCTAGTCCTGTGGAGGAGACGCAATGAGGATCGGCCTGCTGCTGGCGGAGTCCCGGGGTGGGATCGGGCAGCACGTCGCCTCGGTGGTGCCGCGGTTCCTCGAGGCCGGCCATGAGGTCGTCGTCTGCGCACCGCCCGGTACTGCGGACCACTTCGACTTCGGCGAGGCCAAGGTCGTCGGGCAGGCTCCGGGCCTTCGTGGTTCCGATGTGGTCCACGCTCACGGCTACCGCGCGGGTATGGCGGCTCTGCGGGACCGCTCGCATCTGAGGCCGCTTGTGGTGACGTGGCACAACGCAGTACTGGCTCCGGGGCCTCGTGGCCTCGTGATGCGACTCGGGCAGCGTCTGGTGGCCCGGGGCGCTGACCTGACTCTGGGAGCCTCCAGCGACCTTGTGGAGCTTGCGCGGTCCCTCGGAGCACGCCAGGCCCGCCTAGCGCCCGTGGCAGCACCAGCGATCCCAGCAATCCGTACGCCGTCCGCAGCCGTCCGCGAGGAACTCGGGATCGGCGACGCGCCCCTGGTGCTCACAGTGGGTCGCCTGGCTCCGCAGAAGGACTACCCGACGCTACTGTCCGTAGCGGCCGAGGTTTCCAAGGACAGCCCGGACGTGGTGTTCGTTGTGGTCGGTGACGGGCCACTCAGGGACAACCTGCAGGCACGGATCGACGCGGAGAAGCTGCCGGTGCGGCTCCTGGGTCACCGGAACGACGTGGCGGACCTCCTGGGAGCTGCTGACGTCTTCCTGCTGACCTCTCACTGGGAGGCGCGGGCCCTGGTGCTCCAGGAGGCCCTGCAGGCCGGAGTACCGGTGGTGGCGACGGCAGTCGGTGGGGTTCCCGAGTTGGTGGGCGACAGCGCAGTACTGACTTTTCCGGGCGACGCGCGCGGGCTCGCGGACGGAGTACGGAAAATTCTGGCCGAGCCGGCCACAGCGGCCGCTATGCGGACAGAAGGCTTGGAAGTGGCCTCCGGATGGCCGGACGAGGACGAGGTGGCGAAGAATCTGCTCGACATCTATGCGGGTCTCGTCGCGACCACTGCTTGACAGCAGGTAGGCTGAAGGCCCGTGGACAGAGCTTCGTTCGGGCAGCAGACCAAGCACGTATTCGTCACCGGTGGCGTGGCCTCCAGTCTCGGCAAGGGGCTGACAGCGTCAAGCCTCGGCAGTCTGCTGACGGCACGGGGCATCCGGGTCACCATGCAGAAGCTGGATCCGTATCTCAATGTGGATCCCGGCACCATGAACCCGTTCCAGCACGGCGAGGTGTTCGTCACCAACGACGGCGCCGAGACCGACCTGGACATCGGCCACTACGAGCGCTTCCTCGACCGGGACCTGTCCCAGGTCGCCAACGTCACCACCGGCCAGGTCTACTCGTCGGTGATCGCGAAGGAGCGCCGCGGCGAGTACCTGGGCGACACCGTCCAGGTGATCCCGCACATCACCAACGAGATCAAGGAACGGATGCTGGCGATGGCCGGCGCGGATGTGGATGTGGTGCTGCACGAGATCGGCGGCACGGTCGGTGACATCGAGTCGCTGCCGTTCCTCGAGGCAGCGCGCCAGGTCCGGCACGACGTCGGCCGCGACAACGTGTTCTTCCTGCACATCTCGCTGGTTCCGTACATGGGTCCCAGTGGTGAGCTGAAGACCAAGCCGACCCAGCACTCGGTCGCCGCGCTGCGCTCGATCGGTATCCAGCCCGACGCGATCGTCTGCCGCGCGGACCGGCCGATCCCGGACAACGTGAAGCGCAAGATCTCGCTGATGTGCGACGTCGACGTCGAGGCCGTGGTGGCCGCGCCGGACGCGCCTTCGATCTATGACATCCCGAAGGTGCTGCACGCCGAGGGCCTGGACGCCTTCGTCGTACGCCGCCTGAACCTGCCGTTCCGCGACGTCGACTGGACCCGCTGGGACGAACTGCTGAAGGTCGTGCACCACCCGACGGACCAGGTCACGGTCGCGTTGGTCGGCAAGTACATCGACCTGCCGGACGCCTACCTGTCGGTCGCGGAGGCGCTGCGGGCCGGCGGGTTCGACAACGACGCGAAGGTCAACCTGCGGTGGATCGCATCCGACGAGTGCGCGACCCCCGAGGCGGCCGCGCGGCTGCTCGGTGACGTGGACGCGATCTGCATCCCGGGCGGGTTCGGCGTGCGCGGGATCGAGGGCAAGATCGGCGCGATCCGGTACGCCCGCGAGTCCGGCATCCCGATCCTCGGGCTGTGCCTCGGCCTGCAGTGCATGGTGATCGAGGTGGCCCGCGATCTGGCCGGCCTGGACCGGGCGAACTCCAGCGAGTTCGACCCGGACGCGGAGCAGCCGGTCATCGCGACGATGGAGGAGCAGAAGCACATCGTCTCCGGCTCCGGCGACCTCGGCGGCACCATGCGGCTCGGCCTGTACCCGGCGAATCTGGCCGAGGGTTCGATCGTCCGCAGCCTGTACGACGCTCCGTCGGTGCAGGAGCGCCACCGTCATCGCTACGAGGTGAACAACGCCTACCGGGACAAGCTCGAAGCGGCCGGACTGGTGTTCAGCGGACTGTCCCCGGACCACGAGTTGGTCGAGTTCATCGAGCTGGACCGGTCGCTGCACCCGTTCTTCGTCGCCACCCAGGCCCACCCGGAGCTACGGTCGCGGCCAACCAAGCCGCATCCGCTGTTCTCCGGGCTGATCGCCGCCGCGCTGGTCCGGCAGCGGGAGTCGCGGCTGCCGGTCGAGGAGGTCGCGGACGGCGCCGCCGCGAAGGGTGCGAAGGTCAAGGCCGAGACGGCGAAGGCGCGATGACGGACCACCCGGAGCTCCGGTTCGGCGAGGGCCTCGCCGATGCCCGGGAGTCCTGGCCGGTCACCTCGTCGGAGACCGTCCTCTCGACCGGCCGCGTGATCTCCGTACGGCGGGACCAGGTGGTCCCGCCGGCGGGTGGTGGACCGTTCGTCCGCGATGTCGTGGTCCATCCAGGAGCCGTCGGGGTGGTCGCGCTCGACGAGAACAACCGGATGCTCCTGGTCCGGCAGTACCGGCATCCGGTGGGCTATAGGTTGCTCGAGGCGCCCGCGGGACTGCTCGACGTACAGGGTGAGGACTACCGGGTCGGCGCCGAGCGTGAGCTGTGGGAGGAAGCCGCCACCAAGGCCGCCGACTGGCGACTCCTGGTGGACGCCTTCACCTCGCCGGGGCTGACGAACGAAGCGGTCCGCATCTTCCTGGCGCGCGATCTGTCCGAGGCGAACGAGGTCTACGACCGCCTGCACGAAGAGGCGGACATGGAAACCGTTTGGGCACCGCTCGCCCACGTGGTCGGCGCAGTCCTCGCCGGTGAGCTTCACAATCCCATCCTCGTGATGGGCTCCCTGGCCGCCTGGACAGCCCTCAATGGCCCCGGATTCGACTCCCTCCGCCCCGCCGACGCGCCCTGGCCGGCCAAAGACTGAGCACTAGGCCGCGGTCCAGTGGGAGTTGCGGCCGGTCAGACCGAGGATGCGGTGCAGCGTGGGTGCGGATGCCGGTACGGCGATCTCGGGGCCGTAGACGCCCATCTCACGACCGGGCCCGGCTTGCTTCGCCGTCTCGCTGTACAGGTAGGTCAGGAGTTCCTCGTCGACCGACAGTTCTTGGCCGGTTGCCCGGGCGAGATCCCAGCCGTGGACGACGAACTCGCCGAGCACCATCCCGCCGATGAGCGCCGACGGCAGCTCGGGCGGGCCGCCTATTCGGGTCATGCCCTGCCACGCTTCGGCCTCACGCCACGCGGCAGCGGTCCGGCTGATCTGTGCCTCCAGCGCGGACGCCCACTCGTCCCCGGCCAGGTGCGTCTCGGACTCGCCTGCCGCGGGCGGAACCACGGCCTCCTTGCGGCCGGCCCCTTCCAGCGAAGGTCCCCAGAACAGCAGGTGGTTCACCAGCGTCCGTACGTCGTACTCCGTGCACGGCGTGCGGGCCTTGAGCTGGTCGGGCTTGATGTTGTGGATGATCTCGGTGAAGGGCGCCGCCGCGCGGGCAATGAACTCGACGTCAGACATGGCCCGACCGTAGGCGAGGGAGATCACCGGTGTCTTGAACAA